>NZ_JBTVPY010000017.1:113444-132553 GCF_054720805.1 Pseudomonas sp. MT3 | reverse complement strand
GTCATTGCTCAGCACATTGCCAGTGGCGGTGTTGTCCTCGTCGACAGTGTTGCTGTCCGGGGTCAGTACCGAGGCATCGTCTACCGGGGTCACGTCGGCGAAGTGCAACTGCGCGGTATCGGTGGCGGTGCCGTCGCTGACGGTATAGGTCGCGCTCGGCACCGGGCCGTTGTAGTCCTTCGCCGGGGTAAAGGTGAAGCTGCCGTCGGCGTTGATCACCAGGCTGCCAACGCCGTTGAGGGTGGCGGTCTGGCCGGCGTTGTAGCTGTTGCCGTCGAAGGTGAAGTCGGTGACGGTCAGGGTGTCGCCGTCGACGTCGCTGTCGTTGCCCAGCACGTTGCCGGTGGTCGCCGTGTCTTCGGTCACGGAAAGCGGGCCGTCGTCCTGGGCAACCGGCGCGTCGTTCACCGGCGTGACATCGATGCTGACGACCGACTCGACCGTGCCGCCATTGCCGTCGTTGACCACCACGGTAAAGCTGTCGCTGCCGTTGTAGTCCGTGCCCGGGGTGTAGGTGTACTCACCGGTCGCCGGGTTCAGCACCAGGGTGCCGTGGGCCGGCTCCGCGCCTGGCTTCAGGGTGTAGCTGAGGGTGTCCTGGTCGGCATCGGTGGCGACGATCTGCCCGGTGATCGGCGTGTCCTCGGCGGTGGTCCGGGATTGATCGGCGGTTTCCGGCGCGTCGTTCACCGGCGTGACGTCGATGCTGACGACCGACTCGACCGTGCCGCCATTGCCGTCGTTGACCACCACGGTAAAGCTGTCGCCGCCGTTGTAGTCCGTGTCCGGGGTATAGGTGTATTCGCCGGTCGCCGGGTTCAGCACCAGGGTGCCGTGGGTCGGCTCCGCGCCGGGCTTCAGGGTGTAGCTGAGGGTGTCCTGGTCGGCATCGGTGGCGATGATCCTGCCGCTGACGGGTGTGTCTTCGGCGGTGGTGTTCGATTGGTCGGCGGTGACCGGCGCATCGTTCACCGGGCTGACGTTGTCGAAGCTCAACTGCGCGCTATCGGTGGCGTTGCCGTCGCTGACGGTATAGGTCGCGCTCGGCACCGGGCCGTTGTAGTCCTTCGCCGGGGTAAAGGTGAAGCTGCCGTCGGCGTTGATCACCAGGCTGCCAACGCCGTTGAGGGTCGCGGTCTGGCCGGCGCCGTAGCTGTTGCCGCCGAAGGTGAAGCCGGTGACGGTCAGGGTGTCACCGTCGACGTCGCTGTCGTTGCTCAGCACGTTGCCGGTGGTCACCGTGTCTTCGGCCACGGGAAGCGGGCCGTCGTCCTGGGCAACCGGCGCGTCGTTCACCGGGTTCACGCCGACGTTGACGGTGAGGGTGTCGCGACCTCCCTGGCCGTCATCGACGATCACGGTGAAGCTGTCATTGCCGTTGAAGTTCTGCCCGGGAGTGTAGGTGTAGGAACCGTCGGCGTTGACCACGACGGTTCCGTTACGCGGACCGTCGTCGAGCTCGAAGCGCAGCGGATTGCCGTCCGGGTCGTCGGCGCGCAGTTGGCCGCTGACCGGGGTGTCTTCGTCGGTGCGGATAGTGGCGTCCTGTCCGCGCGGCGCATTGTTCGGCGAGGGCTGGTCCTGCGCGTCGTTGTCCTGGCCCAGGTTCTGCTGCTGGCGGGCGAACGACTGGTCGTCGGGGCTGGTGGGGAAGCCGATGTCCGGGGCGACGCGGCCGGCGGTCTCATCGAGCATCACGAAGCTGTGGCCGCCGCCGGCAGCGCCGGAGCTGCCGCTGGAAGCACTCGGGCCCGCCGCGGTGGGCGCCAGGGATTGGGTCGGGTCGAGACCGGCGGCGATGGCTTTCTGCAGGTCCTCGGTGCTCGGTACGGAGAGTTGCGGCTGCGCGCGCGCGGACGCCGCGTGCGGCAGGTCGGCGCCGCTCCACTGGCTGTCGCGGCCCAGGTCGACCACGCGGCCGTCGCCGGTATCCAGGGTCACGGCACCGGCGGCGCCGGTGACCAGCTGTTCGCCCTGGTAGATGCGGTCACCTTCGACAAGGACGCGCTGGGCGCCTTCGGGGGAAACCGCAACCACTTGTCCGATGATGCTTTTGACGACGGCGACGACGCTGCTCATGCACTTCTCCTGATGAGGCTTACCTGGTGTGCCAACCGGGCTGCCGTTTTCCATATCGGCGCCAGGGGCATTCCCTGTCATTCAGAGCGAAATATCTGACGTCAATAACTTGGCTTATACCAAATGGATATTGTGTATATGCCAATGTATTGACCATTCGCGTGCCATCCTAAACAATTGGCAAATCGATGTCACTTTGATATCGGGCGTTCGTGTAAAAAAATTTAGCGTGAAGTGCATCACGCTTTTGATGAACCCTTGCAGCGCATTTGTCGGTTTTTTGACGCTCCTTGCGGCAATCGAATCGCTGCGGCTATCTCACTGATAAGGATGTTTTCCTCATGCGCCTGCGCTTCGCTTCCGTAGTGCCCTTCGCCCTTTCCTTCGTCCTGTCCGCCCATGCCGACACGCTGAACCAGGCGATGCAGAAGGCCATCGACTACCACCCGGAAATCCAGGCCGGGGTGAACAATCGGCTGGCCGCCGACAAGCAACTGCGCGCTGCACAGGGTGGCTATCTGCCGTCCGTTGAACTGTTGGGTGGCTATGGCCGCGAAGGCACCGATTCGCCCAGCACCCGCGCCCAGGGTGACGATCACTGGAAGACCATGAGCCGTGGCGAATCCAGCCTGCGCCTGCAGCAGATGGTGTTCGACGGCTTCGCCACCTCCAGCGAAGTGGGCCGCCAGCAGGCCACCGTGAACTCCCGTGCCTACGCGCTGCTCGGCACTTCCGAGCGCACCGCGCTGGAAGTGGCCCAGGTCTACACCGACGTGCTGCGTCGCCAGGAAATGGTCCGCCTGGCCGAGTCGAACCTGAAGCGCCACCAGCAGGTGTATGACCAGATCAGCCTGCGTAGCGCGCGCGGCGTCGGCCGCCTGGCCGACCAGGATCAGGCCGAGGCGCGCCTGGCCCAGGCGCAGAACAACCTGCTCACCGAACAGACCAACCTGGCCGATGCGCGCACCAACTATTTCAGCGTGGTGGGCAGCGAGCCGGTGGACCTGGCCGAACCCTCGGGCCTGAACGGCCAACTGCCGGCGGACCTGCAGGCGGCGCGCCGCCAACTGCTGGAAAACAGCCCGATCCTGCGTTCGGCGGAGTCCGATGTCGCGGCGGCGGAAAAGCAGTACGAAGCGGCGAAGTCGACCTTCTATCCGAGATTCGATGCAGAACTTTCGCGCGGTGCCGATAACAACGTCGACGGCGATCCGGGCCACAACAACGAATGGCAGGCGATGCTGCGCATGCGCTACAACCTGTTCGCCGGCGGCAGCAACAAGGCCGACCTGGAAGCCAAGTCGTACCAGGCCAACCAGGCGCTGGATATCCGCAACAACGCCCTGCGCCAGTTGAACGAGGAGCTTGGATTGTCCTGGAACGCCCTGGCCAACGCCCGTGACCAGTTGCCGATCGCCCGTCAGTACGTGGACTACAGCACCCGCGTGCGCGAGGCCTACCAGAAGCAGTTCACCATCGGCGAGCGCACCCTGCTCGATCTGCTGGACAGTGAGAACGAGCTGTTCAACGCCTCGCGCCGCGCGGTCGACCTGAAGTACACCGAGCTGTTCACCCAGTACCGCATCAAGGCCACCCTGGGCGAACTGCTCAAGAGCCAGGGCGTGGTGGCGCCGATGGCGACCGTGGTGAGCAACGACGTCAAACCGCAAGTCCAGCTGCCGGGCCTGAACTGAATCGGTCCCCAGCCCAATCCAGTCCGCCCCAACCGAGAGTGTCCCCGCGTGGATCAAGAAGTCAGCGAAGTACCCCTAAGCCACGATCCGCGCGGTCTGCTCGATGACCCGCTGCTGGACAGCCTGCTGACGCTCTGTCAGCTGCACCAGAAGCCGGCCAGCCGGGCGATGCTGACCAGCGGCCTGCCGTTGCCCGGGCAGCGCCTGAGCGCCGAACTGCTACCCCGCGCGGCCGCTCGCGCGGGCTTGCAGGGGCGGCTGCTGCAGCGGCGCCTGGAGCAGATTCCGGCGCTCGCGCTGCCGGCCATGCTGTTGCTGCGCGAAGGGCGTTGCGCGGTGCTGCTGGGTTGGGAAAACGACGGCCAGGCGCGCCTGCTGCTCAGCGAAAGCGACGGCGGCGAGGTGCGCGTGTCCCGCGAGCTGCTGCTCGAGGATTACAGCGGCCAGGCCTTCTTCGCCCAGCCGCAGCACAAATTCGATTTGCAGCACGGCGAACTCATTCCGCGTGCCAAGAGCTGGTTCCGCGACACGCTCAAGCGTTCGCGCTGGCTCTACGTCGATGCGGTGGCCGCGAGCCTCTTGATCAACCTGATCGCCCTGGCCGCGCCGCTGTTCGTGATGAACGTCTACGACCGCGTGGTGCCCAACCAGGCCGCCGCCACCCTCTGGGTGCTGGCCATCGGCATCAGCGGCGCCTACCTGTTCGACCTGCTGCTCAAGACCATGCGCGGTCTGTGCCTGGACCTGGCCGGCAAGAAGACCGACCTGATCATCTCGGCGACGCTGTTCGAGCGCATCGTCGGCATGAGCATGAAGTACCGCCCCGCGCGGATCGGCAGCTTTGCGCAGAACATCCATGAGTTCCAGACGCTGCGCGACTTCCTCAACTCGCTGACGCTCACCACCCTGATCGACCTGCCGTTCACCCTGCTGATCCTGCTGGTGATCGGCATCATCGGCGGGCCGCTGGTGTTCGTCCCGCTGGTGGCCTTCCCGCTGGCCGCGGGCCTGGGCTGGGTGCTGCAGAAGCCGCTGGTGGAAACCATGAACCGTACGATGGCGCTGTCCGCCGAGCGCCAGTCGAGCCTGATCGAGACCCTGGCCAGCCTCGACGCGGTGAAGGTGAACAACGCCGAGAGCGAACGCCAGTACCTCTGGGAACAGACCATCGGCACCCTCAGCCGCCTGGAACTGCGGGTGAAGCTGCTGTCGTCCCTGGCGATGAACAGCACCGTGCTGATCCAGGCGCTGGCCGGGGTCGTCATGATCATCGGCGGCGTCTACCTGATCATCGCCGGCGACCTGTCGATGGGTGGGCTGATCGCCTGCTACATGCTCAACGGCCGCGCCCTCGGCCCGCTGACCCAGCTCTCCGGGCTGATCCAGCGCTACCAGCAGGCGCGCCTCTCGATGGAAACCACCAACCAGATGATGGAGCTGCCGCAGGAGCGCAGCGCCGACGAGCGTCCGCTGACCCGTTCGCAACTGCGCGGTGGCATCGAGATGCGCGACCTCGATTTCGTCTATCCGAACCAGCAGGTGGCGGCGCTGCACGGCGTCAACCTGCAGATCCGCGCTGGCGAGAAGATCGGCATTGTCGGCCGCAGCGGCTCGGGCAAGAGTTCCCTGGCCAAGCTGCTCGTCGGCCTCTACCAGCCGGACAAGGGCAACCTGCTGGTGGACGGCGCCGACGTGCGCCAGCTGGACATCAGCGAGCTGCGCCACAACATCGGCTACGTGCCGCAGGACATCAGCCTGTTCAGCGGCACCCTGCGCGACAACCTGGTGTCCGGCGCGCGCTACGTGGATGACGAGCGTGTGCTGGAAGTGGCCGAGCTGACCGGGGTGAACGAGTTCGTCCGCCTGCACCCGCAGGGCTTCGAGCTGCAGGTCGGCGAGCGCGGCCTGAACCTCTCCGGCGGCCAGCGGCAGAATGTCGCCCTGGCCCGCGCGCTGCTGCTCGACCCGCCGATCCTGCTGCTCGACGAGCCCACCAGCGCGATGGACAACGCCGGTGAGGAGCGCCTGAAGCAGCGCCTGCACTCGATCATGGGCGACAAGACATTGCTGCTGGTCACCCACCGCGCCTCCATGCTCAGCCTGGTGGATCGCCTGGTGATCATCGACAAGGGACGTATCATCGCCGACGGTCCGAAGGATGTGGTGATGGACGCATTGAAGAAGGGGCAGATCAGTGTCGCTTGATCCCAAAGGCAGCATTCGCCACGTCATCGGTGGCTATTTCAAGGGCGGCGACAACCTTTCCGGGCAGCCGCTTCCCGAAGTCAGCAAGGCGCTGGTGGAAGACGCCCCGCGCGTGGTGCGCCTGACCATCTGGGTGCTGATCGGCTTCGTCCTGTTCCTCGGCCTGTGGGCGCATTTCGCCGAGATCGACGAGGTCACCCGTGGCGAGGGCAAGGCGATTCCCTCGTCCAAGGTGCAGAAGATCCAGAACCTGGAGGGCGGCATCGTCTCGCAGATCTTCGTTCGCGAAGGCGAGGTGGTGCAGGCCGGGGAATCGCTGATGCGCCTGGATCCGACCCGCTTCGAATCCAACGTCGGCGAGACTGAGGCCGACCGTCTGGCGATGTTCCTGCGAGTGGAACGGCTGTCCGCCGGAGTGGAAGACCGCGAGCTGAACATCCCCGACGACGTGCGCGCCAAGGTGCCCGGCCAGGCCCGCAGCGAAGAGGCGCTGTTCCACAGCCGCCAGCAGCAGCTCAAGGACGAAGTCGCCGGCCTTGAGCAGCAACTGGTGCAGAAGCAGCAGGAGCTGCGCGAGTTCGTCTCCAAGCAGACGCAGTACCGCAACAGCCTGGGCCTGCTGCGCGAGGAAATCTCCATGTCCGCGCCGCTGGTGGCGCAGGGGGCGATGTCGCAGGTGGAACTGCTGCGCCTGAAGCGTTCGGAAGTGGAGAACCGTGGCCAGCTCGACGCCACCACCCTGGCCATTCCGCGCGCCGAGGCGGCGGTGAAGGAAGTGGAGCGCAAGATCGCCGAAACCCGCTCGCGCTTCCGCAGCGAGGCGCTGAAGGAGCTCAACGAGGCGCGCACCGACCTGAGCAAGGCCGAGGCCACCGGCAAGGCGCTGGAAGATCGGGTCAACCGCACCCTGGTCACCTCGCCGGTGCGCGGCATCGTCAAGCAACTGCTGGTCAACACCATCGGCGGCGTGATCCAGCCGGGCAGCGACCTGGTGGAGATCGTCCCGCTGGACGACACCCTGCTGGTAGAGGCACGCATCCGTCCGCAGGACATCGCCTTCCTGCGGCCGGGGCAGCACGCGATGGTCAAGTTCACCGCCTACGACTACACCATCTACGGTGGGCTGGAGGCGGACCTGGAGCAGATCGGCGCGGACACCGTCACCGACGACGATGGCAACAGCTTCTACCTGATCAAGCTGCGCACCCGCAAAAGCCACCTGGGTACCGATGACAAGCCGCTGCTGATCATCCCCGGCATGATCGCCACGGTGGACATCATGACCGGCAAGAAGAGCATCCTCAGCTATCTGCTCAAGCCCATCCTGCGGGCCAAGGCGGAAGCGCTGCGGGAGCGGTGATCGCGGGAGCGCGGAGCGCTCCTGCAGATCGACTCCACAGCGCGCTGCTCCTGTAGGAGCGGAGCTTCTCCGCGAAGGTCCCGGTTCAGGAGTCGCCTGGAGGTCTGTTCGCGAGCAAGCTCGCTCCTACAGGGCCAGGCCCATCCGTGTGGCCAGGCAGGGCGCCGCTCTTCGTAGGAGCGAGCTTGCTCGCGAACCTGCCGAATCGAATCAATACGCCACGGTAAACCGCTGCTGGTGATGGTTGGCCTGCTCGGCCTCGTCGATCATTGCCACCGCCAGGTCCGGCAGGGAGATGCGACTCTCGCCGTTGCCATCGAACAGCACCTGGTCACCACCGATACGGAAGCTGCCGGTGCGGACTTCGCCGTCGAGCAGCATCGCCGGGCTGAGGAAGACCCAGTCCAGCTCTCGCTCGCCGCGCAACTGCTCCAGCGCATCGGCGGCGCCCAGCGCACCCTGCTTCCACTGCGCGGGGAATTCCGGGCTGTCCACCAGGCGCTGGCCGGGGGCGATCTCCAGGCTGCCGGCGCCGCCGAGTACCAGCAGGCGCTTTACCCCCGAGGCCTTCACGCCGTCGACAATCGCGCGGCTGCCATTGGCGTGGGCGTTGCGGATGTCCGGATGGCTCCAGCCGGCGTTGAAGGCGCTGATCACCACGTCCTGGCCGGTGACGGCGTGGGCGACCCGGGATGGATCGCAGACATCCGCCCGGATCACCTGCAGGCGCTCGCGTGGCGTCAGTTTGGCGGGGTCGCGGACCAGGGCGGTCACTCGATGACCACGGCGCAGGGCTTCTTCGAGGATGTAATGGCCAACGTGGCCGGTGGCGCCGATCAGGGCAATGTTCATGGAATCACCTTGTGTGGGATGAGCCGTGGGGTACGGCGGGTGATTCATCCTGGTCATGGAGCCGCTGCGGATAAAGCCCTGCTGGCATCATGCATTCGTAAGCGTGGCTTCACAGTCAGTCCCCGCGGTCATCGTTCACCAGGCTGACGCCACGGGCCACCGCGAGGGCCATGAACAGCACGCCCATGATCGCTTCGCTGCCGGCCAGGAAACGCGCCAGCGGGTGTACCGGCACGATGTCGCCGTAACCGATGGTGGTCAGGGTGACCATGCTGAAGTAGACGAAGCCGGGCATGTCCAGCGGCCCGCTGCTGCTCTGGAAGCTATGGGGATAGAGATGGTCGATCAGGTTGTAGGTGAGCGCGAAGGACAGCACGAAGTTCAGGTACAGCGCACAGAGCCCATAGAGCAGTTCGCGGGTCACCGGCCGCTGCTGGGTCACCCGGTGGAACAGACTGATGACCAGCAGCAGGATGAAGCCGATCTGTGGAATGCCTCGCTTGAGCAGCGGATGAATGTGCCACCCGTCGGGAGCGAACGCCATCGCGAGGCTGAACGTACCCATAGTGCAGAACAGGTAGAACCAGCGGCTGTGGCTGCGGACGGTATTCAGCCCGGCGAGGACCATCAGCACCAGACTGATCAGTTCCAGCGCGATGGGCGGCTGGGGGATCGACATGACCAACAGTACCAGCAGCACGCTGTTGAGCAGCAGGCGGAAACGGTAGTGCGACAGGAATTGCTTCAAGATGACAGCCCGGTCTGGGTAACGAATTGTTCAGTCTGGGACAGCCACCTGCCGGACTTCCAGGCCGCACCTCAGGAATCGAAGAGTTTCTGTATGACGGAAAAGTCCTGTTCTCCGTGGCCTTGTTTCACCAGTAGCCGGTACAGCGCCAGCGCCAGGCTGCTCATCGGCGTGCTGTTGCCGCTGACCTGTGCGGTTTCCTGGGCCAGGCCCAGGTCCTTGGTCATCAGCGCCGTCATGAAGCCGCCGGTGTAGCCGCGCGAGGCGGGGGCGGCTTCCATCACGCCGGGCCAGGGGTTGTAGACCTCCAGGGCCCAATTGCCGCCGGAGCTGCGGCGCATGATTTCCGACAGCACCGCCGGGTCGAGCCCGTTGGCGGCGCCCAGGGCCAGGGATTCGGCGGTGCCGATCATCAGCACGGCGAGCAATTGGTTGTTGCACACCTTGGCCACCTGGCCGGCGCCGTCGCCGCCGGCGTGGAAGATGTTGCGGCCCATGACTGAGAACACCGGACGCGCGCGTTCGAGCACCTCGGCATCGCCGCCGACCATGAAGGTCAGGGTGCCGGCGATGGCCCCGCCGGTACCGCCGGACACCGGCGCATCGAGCATCGGGATGCCGCGCTCGGTGGCGGCCTGGTGAACCTTGCGGGCGGAGGCGGGGGCGATGGTGGAGCACTCCAGCACCAGGGTGCCGGGAGCGATGTGCGTCAGCAGGCCGTCGGTGCCCAGGTAGAGCCCCTCGACGTGCTGGCTGGCCGGCAGCATGGTCACCACGATGTCGACGCCGTCGACCGCGTCATGGGCGCTACGCGCCGCGCTGGCGCCCTGGGCGACCAGGCCGTCGATGGCGCTCTGCACCAGGTCGAACACGCGCAGCAGGTAGCCGGCCTTGATCAGGTTGGCGGCCATGGGAGCGCCCATGTGGCCGAGGCCGATGAAGGCGATGGTTTGCATGCTGGTTTCCTCCTGTTCAACGACGACAGGCACTCCAGCGCTTTTGCTTTTCGTAGGAGCGAGCTTGCTCGCGAACAGGTTCCGTAGCGAAGCCGTTCGCGAGCGAGCTCGCTCCTACAGAGAGGGCACCCTACAGATCCGCCAGCGGATGCTCGCCCTCCCAGGTCGCGTCGAAGTGCGCATTCACCACTGCATCAGGTATGGCAGCGATATCCGGCCAGTGCCAGTGCGGAGCGTTGTCCTTGTCGATCAACCGGGCGCGCACACCCTCCGAGAATTCCGGGTGACGGCAGCAGTTCAGGCTCATCGCGTACTCCATGCGGAACACCTCGGCCGTCGACAGATGGCGCGCGCGGCGAATCTGTTCCCAGACCAGGCGGGCCGTCAGCGGGCAGCCGGATACCAGGCTTTTCGCGCCCTTGGCGATCAGCGCATCGCTGTCCTCGGTGAGCGGCGCCAGCGCATGCCAGGCCTCGACCACGTTGGCGCAGTCCAGCAGGGCGTCGATGCGCTCTCGGCGCGGCAGCAACTGGGCTTGCGGCAGTTCCCCGCGCGCCTCGTGCTCCAGCGCACGGAGCAGGCTGTGCAACTGCACGTCAGCCTGTTCGCGCCAGTTCAGCTGCACCAGCCCCTCGATCAGGTCGTCCTGCTGGGTGTCGAGCAGGAAGCGGTCGGCCAGGTCCAGGTCCAGCGCGTCGCGGGCGTTCATCTGCGTGGCGGTCAGGCCGAGGAACAGGCCGAGGCGGCCGGGCAGGCGGGCGAGGAACCAACTGGCGCCGACGTCCGGGTACAGGCCGATGCTGACTTCCGGCATGGCCAGCCGGCTGCTCGGGGTGACGATACGTATCCCGGCGCCCTGCATCAGCCCCATGCCACCGCCCATCACATAGCCGTGGGCCCAGCAGATCAGCGGTTTGCCGTAGCTGTGGATCAGGTAGTCCAGGCGGTATTCGTCGGCGAAGAAGCGGCGGGCCAGCTCCGGCACCTCGCCGGGTTTCTCGCGGCAGGCGTCCACCAGCTTGCGCACGTCGCCGCCGGCGCAGAAGGCCTTGCCGCCGTTGCCGCGCAGCACCACGCAGGCGATCTGCGGGTCGTCCTTCCACACGCTCAACTGATGGCCCAGCGCTTCGATCATCGGCAGGCTCAGGGCATTCAGGCTCTTCTCGGCATCGAGGGTGGCGACGCCGATACGGAAACCGTGCAGGCCGGGGCGCTCTTCGAACATCACGTTCATGGTCAGTCCCTTACTGGTTGCGCCAATGCGGTTCGCGTTTTTCCAGGAAGGCATTCACGCCTTCGCGGGTGTCGTCGGCATCGAACAGGTCGACGAAGCGCTCGCGCTCTTCCGGCAGCCAGGTGGTCGGACCGCGTAGACGGGCGCCCTGGATCAGCGGTTTGATGGTGCGTACCGCCACCGGGCTCTGGCGGGCGACCTTGGCGGCCAGCAGCAGGGCGGTGCCGCGCGCTTCGCCAGTGTCCACCACCTGCTCGACCAGGCCGATGCGCTGCGCGGTGTCCGCGTCGATGCGCTCGCCGCAGAGGATCATGCGCTTGGCCCAGCCTTCGCCTACCAGCCAGGACAGCGCCTGGGTGCCGCCGGCGCAGGGCAGGAGGCCCACGGCGGCTTCCGGCAGGGCCATCTGCGCCTGGCGCTCGGCAATGCGGATGTCGCAGGCCAGGGCGCACTCCAGGCCACCGCCCATCGCGTAACCGTTGATCGCGGCGATGGACACGCCGCGGAAGTCGCGCAGGGTTTCGAAGGCTTCGCCGAAGCGGCGGGCCATCTCGCGGGCGCGGGCCTTGTCGCCGTCGGCGAACATGTTCAGGTCGGCGCCGGCGGAGAAGAATTTCGGCCCCTGGCCGGTCACCACCAGGGCATAGATATCGTCATCGCGGTTCAGGTGCTCGACCACCTGGCGCAGGCCGATCAGCGAGTCGCGGTCCCAGGTGTTGGCCGGCGGGTGGTTGATGGTGATCAGCGCGGTATGGCCGTGCTTCTCCACCGTCAGCTTGTGGGTCAGGTCGAAGACTCCGGGCTTGTAGGGCTCGAGGGCGTTGCTCATGGGCATCTCCTTGTCGGTGCCGCCGGCGGGCGGACGCTTGGGGCATGGACTCTAGGTGCGTGCCGTGGGGCGCGTCCATGTCCGATCTGTTCGATTGCGCCCGCGCGGGCGGGCGGTTTTTCCAGTGAAGCGGCTCTTGGCTTTTCGTAGGAGCGAGCTTGCTCGCGAACCAGAACCCGCAGCGGGGCATGTTCGCGAGCAAGCTCGCTCCTACAGGGAAAGCGTCAGAGCAAACGATCCAGCATCCCGCCCTGTTCCAGCAGGCGGCGGGCGACTATGACCCGCATGATCTCGTTGGTGCCTTCCAGGATCTGGTGCACGCGGCTGTCGCGCACCCAGCGCTCCAGCGGGTAATCGTTGAGATAGCCGTAGCCGCCGTGCAGCTGCAGCGCCTCGTTGCACAGGGCGAAGCAGCGGTCGGTGGCGAAGCGCTTGGCCATTGCGCAGTAAAGGGTCGCCTCGCCGTCCTTGTGGTCCAGCTTGTGCGCGGCCAGGCGCACCATCTGCCGGCTGGCGGTGAGGTCGGTGAGCATGTCGGCGAGCTTGAACTGCAGGGCCTGGAACTCGGCCAGCGCCTTGCCGAACTGCTTGCGCTCCTCGACGTAGCGCAGCGACTGCTCCAGCGCCGCCTGGGCCGCGCCGAGGGAGCAACTGGCGATGTTCAGGCGACCGCCGTCCAGGCCTTTCATGGCGTAGACGAAGCCCTGGCCCTCCGGGCCGATGCGGTTGCCGGCGGGGATGCGCACGCCTTCGAAGGTAATGGTGCGGGTCGGCTGCGCCTTCCAGCCCATCTTGTCCTCGTTGCGACCGTAGCGGATACCCTCGGCGTTGGCCGGCACCAGGAAGCAGGAGATGCCCTTGGCACCGTCCACGCCGGTGCGCGCCATGACGATCAGAACGTCGGTGGCGCCGGCGCCGGAGATGAAGGTCTTGGCCCCGTCCAGCACGTACTCGTCGCCATCGAGGCGGGCGCGGGTGCGCAGGTGCGCGGCGTCGGAGCCGGCGTCCGGCTCGGTAAGGCAGTAGGACGCCAGCAACTCGCCACCGATCATCCCCGGCAGCCACTGCTCCTTGAGAGTGGCGTCGCCGAAGCTGGCGAGCATCCAGCTGGCCATGTTGTGGATGGTGATGTAGGCGGTGGTGGCGACGCAGCCGGCGGCCAGTTGCTCGAAGATCAGCGAGGCGGACAGGCGCGACAGGCCCAGGCCGCCGTCTTCCTCGGCGATGTACAGGCCCAGGTAGCCCTGCTCGGCGGCGCGGCGGATCACCTCCACCGGGAAGTGGTGCTGGCGGTCCCAGTCGGCGGCGTGGGGGGCCAGTTCGCGGCTGGCGAAGGCGCGGGCGCTGTCCACCAGCAGGCGTTGTTCTTCGGACAGATCGAAATGCATGCAGCTACCTCGGATTGTTCTTGTCGGCCACATCGTCGCGCAGCGCGCGAATTTTCATCGTTTATAGCGATTGCGGGGGCCGCTGTGGATTGACGATCTTGCTCGATGGATGGACGATCTTGGTGTTCATGAGCGCGGAAATCTTCCCATGTCCCGTCCCCTCATCTCGTCCTGGCCGCTGCCGCAGCAGGGCGTCCGCTTCATTACGCCACCGCGCCTGCGTCGTGCGCTGGACCGCCACCCACTGGGCCAGGCCTGCTATCCACTGGCGCTGGGTTACTACCCGGCAGCGGTCGGACACCGCATGGAGCGGGAGAGCCCGGACGACCACCTGCTGATCTACTGCAGCGCCGGCCACGGCTGGTTGGAAACCGAGGATGGACGATTCGAGGTTGCCGGCGGGGATCTGCTGGTGCTGCCCAAGGGCCGTGCCCATACCTATGGCGCCGACGCGCAGCGGCCCTGGTCGATCTTCTGGGTGCACCTGGATGGCCGGCTGGCGGAGGAGTTCCTGCGGCCTCTGGGCAAGTCGCCGCGCCTGCGGGTCGGCGTGCAGCCGCGTCTGCTCGGCGAGTTCGATGCGCTGCTGGCCTTGCGCCGCCAGGGCCTGAGCCTGCCGCACTTCATCCATGCCGCGCACCTGCTGCAGAGCCTGCTGACCTCGCTGGCTCTGCGTCCGGTGCGGGCGCGACTGAAGTCCGGGCGCGTGCTGGACGTCGAGGCGGTGCAGGCGCTGATGCGCGAGCACCTGCACGACGCGCTGAACCTCGACGAGCTGGCCGCGCAGTTCCGCCTGTCGCGCTTCCACTTCGCCAAGACCTACCGTGCGCTGACCGGGCAGGCGCCGATCCAGGACTTCATCCGCCTGAAGATGACCCACGCCTGCCGCCTGCTCGACCAGAGCAATCTTGAAGTGCGCCAGGTGGCCGAACAGCTCGGCTACGCGGATGCCTACTACTTCTCGCGGCTGTTCAAGCGCGTGGTGGGCATGGCGCCCAGTCATTACCGCGAACTGCACGCGGGATGATGGGGATGGCGCGCCGTGTCGCCCAGGCTGGCGTGCCTGACCGCGCGCGCCGCGCGGGTGGACGCTAGTCTGCGACGACTGCCGAGAGAAGGACGTACGCCATGCTCCCTGTGATCGCCGAACTGCTGTTGACCCTGGCCTGCGCCGCCGCGGCCTGGCTCGCCCTGCGCGAGCGCCACGGCTGGCGGGCGCTGGGCTTCGGCTTCATGGGCGTTGCGGCATGCCTGGGGATGCTGGAGTACGCCGGTGCCGCCGCGCTGGCCGAGCCCCATCGCCAGGCGAGCGTAGTGTCCGCCGCGGTGGGCCTGCCGCTGATCGCGCTGGGACGTGTGGCTGGCGGGGCCGGCCGGCAGGCGCTGGTGTTGCTGGCCGGCGGGGTACTGATGGTTTTCCCGCCGCCGCTGACGCTGCTGGCCAACCTGGTCGCGCTGCTGGTCATCGCCTGGCCGGGGCGTTCGCGGCGCTATACGCTGGCGCTGCTCGGTGCGCTGCTATTCGTCGGCAGCGGCCTGCTGATCGGCACCCACGGCGAATGGGGCGGCGTGCCGCGGCGAGAGCTGTTCCA
Organism: Pseudomonas sp. MT3; assembly: GCF_054720805.1. Classification (NCBI taxonomy): domain Bacteria; kingdom Pseudomonadati; phylum Pseudomonadota; class Gammaproteobacteria; order Pseudomonadales; family Pseudomonadaceae; genus Pseudomonas; species Pseudomonas sp. MT3. The sequence goes on along the minus strand of NZ_JBTVPY010000017.1, from coordinate 117,616 downwards.
CATGGGGCTGACGATCGCCGTGGCGGCCTGGGTGCTGGCCGGGTTGGGCAGTGGAGCAGGCCGTCTGCCGGGGCTGTCGACGCCGAAGCAGCGGGCGCCTTGACTTGACCGGGACGCTTGCTTAGCGTGCCGGTTCGTTTTACCAGGCAGACGCACCATGACGAATGAAGATCGGATCAAGCTGGAAGCCAGCTGGAAGGAAGCCCTCCACGAGGAGTTCGAGAAGCCCTACATGAAACAGCTGGGCGAGTTCCTCCGCGCGGAGAAGGCCGCCGGCAAGGTGATCTTCCCGCCCGGTTCGCTGATCTTCAACGCACTGAACACCACGCCGCTGGAGCAGGTGAAGGTGGTGATCATCGGCCAGGACCCCTACCACGGTCCCGGGCAGGCTCACGGTTTGTGCTTCTCGGTGCAGCCGGGGGTGCCGACGCCGCCGTCGCTGCAGAACATCTACAAGGAGCTGCAGCGCGACCTGAACATCCCGATTCCCAACCACGGCTACCTGCAGCACTGGGCCGAGCAGGGCGTGCTGCTGCTCAACACCTCGCTCACCGTCGAGCAGGCGCGTGCCGGCTCCCACGCCCAGGCCGGCTGGCAGCCGTTCACCGACAAGGTGATCGAGGTGGTCAGCCAGCGCTGCGAGAACCTGGTGTTCCTGCTCTGGGGCTCCCATGCGCAGAGCAAGCAGAAGCTGATCGACGCGCAGAAGCACCTGGTGCTCAAGTCGGCGCACCCCTCGCCGCTGTCGGCCTACCGGGGCTTCCTCGGCAACGGGCATTTCAGCCGCACCAACAAGTTCCTCGAACAGCACGGCCTGGCCCCCATCGACTGGTCGCTGCCGCCGGTCTGACGGGCCTGTGCCTGGTTAGGATGGAGCTCCCCTGCGGGGGGAGCAGGCCTACCCTGTAGGAGCGAGCGCGCTCGCGAACGCCTCGACGCTCGATCCACCGGGAGATCCGTTCGCGAGCGAGGGCCAGGCTCCTCCCGCGCACCTACGAAGATCAAAAAAAGAGGCCCGCACGGGGCGGGCCTGGAGAAATCGCCGGGGAACTCAACCCGGCGAGCGTGGCACTACTCTGCCGCCTCGGCGCGACGCTGCCAGAGGCGGAAACAGGGTTCGGCGAGGAACAGCACCAGCAGCAGGCGCAACACCTGCAGGGCGGTCACCAGCGGCACCGAGAGCTGCAGCGCCTCGGCCGTGAGGCTCAGTTCGGCGATGCCGCCGGGCATCATGCCGAGCATCAGCGACTGGTGGTCCAGCGGCCCGAGCCAGCCGATCAGCTCTGCCACCAGCGCCGCCGCGAGCATCATCCACAGGGTGCAGACCAGGCTGCGGCCGACGAAGGCCGGCGCATTACGGAAGAAACTGCGATTGAAGTGACAGCCCAGCGCGCTGCCGATCAGCCACTGGCCCAGCGAGCTGCTGCCTGCCGGCAGGCCGATCTGCAGGTCGGCGGCGACGGCGGCGACGGCGCTGACCAGCAGCGGCCCGAGCAGCCAGGGGTTGGGTTGGCGCAGCGTCTGCAGGATCAGCGCGACGACCGCGCCGGCCGGCAGCAGCAGGGCCAGCCAGGCCCAACTGACCGGGGTCGCGTGGGCGCTCGGCGGCGGGGTGTCCAGCAGCCAGGTGAAGGCCGCCGGCACCAGCAGCACCACCAGCAGCAGGCGCAGGCTCTGCGCCGCCGCCACTCGGCTGGACTGCGCGCCGTGGCGCTGGCCGAGGTTGACCATCTCGCTGGCGCCGCCGGGCATGCTGGAGAAGAACGCGGTGGCGCGGTCTTCGCCGGCACGCCGCAGCAGGACGATGGCGGCCAGGCTCGACAGCGTGGTGGCCAGCGCGCCGACCAGCACGATGGCGCCGTGTTCGAGCACCTGCTCGACCACCGCCGGGGTGAAGTGCAGGCCGATCCCGGTGCCCACCACCCATTGTCCGGCCTTGCGCGCGCCGGGGACTTCCGCCAGTGGCCAGTCGAGCAGGCAGCGGCTGAGCATCACCGCCAGCAGCGAGCCGATCATCCACGGCAGCGGCCAGCCGACCCCGTCGGCCAGCCAGCCGCCGAGGGCGCCGATCAGGGGCGTAGCCCAGAACAGGCGCCAGTTCACCGGTTTACGCATCGGCCAGTTCGACCGGAGCGCGGCGGGCGCGCTTGCGCCAGGCGCGGTACAGCGGCAGGCCGAGCATGAGGGCGACCAGCGCCCAGGTGCCGATGGCGATGGGGCTGGACCAGAGGATGCCCAGCTCGCCGTTGGAGATCGACAGAGCGCGGCGCAGATTCTGCTCCATCAGCCCGCCGAGGATGAAGCCCAGCAGCAGCGGCGAGAGCGGGAAGTCCAGCTTGCGCAGGATGTAGCCGAGGATACCGATGGCAACCATCAGGAACAGGTCGAAGGTGGTGGCATGCACGGCATACACGCCGATCGCGGTGATGATCGCGATGCCCGGCACCAGCGCCCAGTTCGGCACCGAGAGGATGCGGGTGAACACCCGGACCATCGGCACGTTGAGGATGATCAGCATCACGTTGGCGACGAACAGCGAGGCGATCAGGCCCCAGACGATCTGCGGCTGCTCCTGGAACAGCAGCGGGCCGGGGGTGATGTTGTACAGCGACAGGGCGCCGATCATCACCGCCGTGGTGCCGGAGCCGGGAACGCCCAGGGTCAGCATCGGCACCAGGGCGCCGCACGCCGCGCCACCGATGGCGGTTTCCGGCGCCGCCAGGCCGCGCAGGTCGCCTTTGCCGAACTGCCCTTTGTCGCCGGCCAGTTTCTTCTCGGTCATGTAGGCCACCGCGCTGGCCAGGGTCGCGCCGGCGCCGGGCAGTACGCCCATGATGAAGCCGAGCAGGCCGCAGCGCAGGTTGATGACAAAGACCGAGGCGGCCTCCTTGACGTTGAACAGCATGCGCCCGCTGGCTTCCACCGCCTTGTGGCCGTGGTGGGTCTTCTCCAGCAGCAGGAGGATTTCGCTCACCGAGAACAGGCCCAGCACCAGCACCACGAACTGGATGCCGTCGGAGACGTGGATGTTGTCGAAGGTGAAGCGGTACACGCCGCTGTTGGCGTCGATCCCCACGCTGGAGAGGAACAGGCCGAGCAGCGCGGCCAGCAGGGTCTTCAGCGGCCGGTCGCCGGCCAGACCGCCGAGGGCGACGATGGCGAAGACCATCAGCACGAAATATTCCGCCGGGCCGAAGGCGATCGCCCATTTCGCCAGCAGCGGGGCGAACAGCACCATGCCGCAGGTGGCGATGAAGGCGCCGATGAACGAACTCCACGCCGACAGCGACAGGGCCACGCCGGCCAGGCCGTTGCGCGCCATCGGGTAGCCGTCGAGGGTGGTCATCACGGTGGAGGCTTCGCCGGGGATGTTCAGCAGGATCGAGGAAATCCGTCCGCCGTATTCGCAGCCCAGGTACACGGCGGCCAGCAGGATCAGTGCCGATTCCGGCGGCAGGCCGAGGGCGAAGGCCACGGGGATAAGCAGGGCCACGCCGTTGATCGGGCCCAGGCCCGGCAGCAGGCCGACGACGGTGCCGATCAGGGTGCCGATCAGCGCGGTGATGAGGTTGTAGGGCGTCAGGGCGACACCGAAGCCCTGTCCGAGATAGCTGAGCGTTTCCATTGCGATGTCCTCAGAGCAGGGGTTCGAGGATGCCCAGCGGCAGCGGGACGTCCAGGGTGCGGTCGAACAGCGCGTACAGGCCGATGGCGAGCAGCGTGGCGGTGATCACGCTGGCCATCGGCCGGCCGCCGTAGATCAGCGCGATGAAGGTGCCGACCAGCGCGCTGGCGGGAATGAAGCCCAGCGGTTCGAACAGGCCGGCGTAGACCGCCAGCAGGGTGATGCAGAGCACGACCTTGGCCAGCAACGCACCTTCCAGCGCGGGTTCGTCTTCCTCGCGCTTGATCGGCGTGGGGCGGGCGATCAGCCAGGCGAGGCCGGCGGCCATCAGGCCCAGGCAGAGCAGCGGGTAGGCGCGCGGGCCGACCGGCTCGTAGGAGAACGGCGCCTGGTAGTTCCAGGCGACCAGGGCTAAGGCGACGCAGGCGAGCAGCCAGGCGCCGGCGAACAGCCGCTGGAAGAGGCTGGGTTGCGACATGGGGAGACTCCTTGTGTCGGGGGGTCCAAAGAAAAGGCGAAAAAACACCAGGCGTGACCCAACGAAGAC
>NZ_JBTVPY010000017.1:0-113434 GCF_054720805.1 Pseudomonas sp. MT3 | reverse complement strand
GTGGTTTGGGGATATGGGAACCCTTGTTTTCCCCCTTCCCCAGGCACCCCCCCGACACAGTACGGGGCGTTACTGGATGAGGCCGAACTCGCGGGCGAGCTGCTTGTACTGGGCGACCTGCTGTTTCACGTAGGCGTCCAGCTCGGGGCCGGTCATGGCGAAGGGGAAGAGTTCGCGCTGGTCGCGCAGCTTCTTGAAGTCCTCCGAGGCCAGCAGCTTGTCGAACGCGGCCTTCCAGAAGGCGTAGTCCTCGTCGCTGACCTTCGGCCCGAGGTAGAAGCCGCGCACCACCGGCCAGACGATGTCGTAGCCCTGCTCCTTGGCGGTGGGGATGTCGGTCATGCCTTCATCCTTCAGGCGCTCCTCGGCGAACACCGCCAAGAGACGCATCTTGCCGGCGCGGATGTGCGGCATGGAGTCGGAGATGTCGGTACTGCCGACCTGGATGTGCCCGCCCAGCAGCGCCGTGGCGATCTCGCCGCCGCCTTCCAGGGCGACGTAGCGCAGTTGCTTCGGATCGATGCCGGCGGCCTTGGCGATCAGCGCGGTCTGCATCCAGTCCTGGCTGCCGACGGTGCCGCCGGAGCCGATCACCACCTTGCTCGGGTCGGCCTTGAGCGCGGCGACCAGGTCGCCGAGGTTCTTGTACGGCGAGTCCGCCGGCACGGCGATGGCGCCGTAGCTGGTGCCTACCGCGGCGAGCCATTTCACCGCGCTTTCGTCGAAGCGGCCGAACTTGCCCTGGGCCAGGTTCAGCAAGGAGCCGCTGGAGAAGGCGGTGATGGTGTTGCCGTCGGCGGGGCGCTGGGCGACCACCGCGTTGTAGGCCACGGCGCCAACGCCGCCGGGCATGTAGGTGACGCGCATCGGCTTGGACAGCAGCTTCTCGTCGACCAGGGCGCTCTGCGCCAGCTTGCAGGTGAGGTCGAAGCCGCCGCCGGGGGAGGCCGGGGCGATGCATTCCGGGCGCTTGGGCTCGGCGATCAGGCTACCGGCGAACAACAGGGTGGCACCGGCCAGGGTCAGGTTGCGCAGAACGGTGGACATGGGCAATTCCTCTCTTGTTGTTGTCGGTTTACCAGATCGCCAGGGAGTAGCTGAGGTAGACGCGGGTTTCGTCGGCATCGCGGGCGAAGCTCGAACGGTAGGTGGCGTTGCGTACGCGCACCGCGACATCCTTCAGCGGGCCGCTCTGGATCGTGTACTTGATGTCGGTGTCGCGCTCCCATTCCTTGCCGTGACCGTCCATGCCGTTGATTTTGGCATCGTCGCCGCTGATGTAGCGGTTCATCAGGGTCAGGCCGGGAAGGCCGAGGCCGGCGAAGTCGAAGTCGTGGCGCAGTTGCCAGGAGCGTTCCTCGGCGTCGGCGAAGTCGCCGACCTGCACGAAGTTCACCAGGTAGGGGTTGCTGCCATCGATGTAGGGGAAGGCGGTGTCGCCGTTCATCTGCTGCCAGCCGAGGCTGAATTTGTTGGCGCCCAGGGCGTAGGCCAGCATGCCGTTGAAGGCGCGGTTGTCGATCTTGCCGCCACGGGCCGCGCCCTCGTCGTCGCTGATCGCCACGCGCAGGTCGGCGCTGAATTTACCGGGGCCCAGCGGGTAGCTGGCGAGCATGCCGACGAAGTGCTGGCGGTAGACGTCGTCCAGGGCGGCGTAGTGGTAGCGGCCGGTGAGGTTGTCGGTGAACTTGTAGTCGCCGCCAGCGAGGTCGTAGTGATCGCCTGCGGCGCTGCCGCCGGAGAAGCGGCGGTTCTTGTTGTTCAGCGCGAGGTCCTGGAAGTCGGTGGAATCGCGGTCCTTGGCCTTTTCCAGGCGGCCGCCGGTGAAGTCCAGGCCGGGCAGGTCGGTGGAGTTGAGCAGGCCGCCTTCGAAGGTCTGCGGGAACAGGCGGCTGTCGTTGGGCTGCAGGGTCGGCAGGTCGGGGATCAGGCTGCCGATCTTCAGCTCCGTCTCGGAGACCTTGAACTTTGCGGTGAGGCCCAGCTTGCTGTACTCGTCGGCGGCGCGGCCGTCGTCGTGGGTCGGCAGCAGGCCGGTGCCGGTGCGGTCCGGGCTGGAGTCGAGCTTCAGGCCGAGCATGCCCATTGCGTCCAGGCCGACGCCGACGGTGCCGGGGGTGTAGCCGGACTGGAAGTCGAGGATGAAACCCTGCGCCCATTCTTCGCGCTTGGACTGGCCGCTGCCGTCGCGGAAGTCGCGGTTGAAGTAGATATTCTGGGTGCTGAGTTTGGCGCTGCTGTCTTCGAAGAACCCGGCGGCGTCGCACAGTGGGGCGAAGCCGGCGAAAGCCATCAGGGCGCTCGCGCGGGCAGGGGACAGGCTGGCAGGGAAGGTCTTGCGGACAGCCAGTGCAGCCTGGGGCTGGGCAGTGGTCATCTGTGGTCTCCGGTTTTTGTTGTTGTCACGAAAGGGCACCACGCCGCCTTTCGCTCTGAGCAGTCTTCGCCGCTTGGGGGCGATGCTAACGGGCTAAGCTTTCACCAGGCTTTCAGTCGCCTTTCATAGTGTTTTCAGCGAATTTCCCCCATTCACAGCGGCGCGTGGATGGGTAAACTGCCGGCCCGAACCTGTCGTCGTAGGAGTGAATCCGCGTGCGAATCCTTCTGGTCGAAGACCATCCGCAGCTTGGTGAAAGCGTCGCCCAGGCGCTCAAGGGCGCCGGCTGGACCGTGGATCTGCTGCAGGACGGCGTGGCCGCGGACCTGGCCCTGGCCAGCGAGGACTACGCCCTGGCGATCCTCGACGTCGGCCTGCCGCGCCTGGACGGCTTCCAGGTACTGGCGCGCCTGCGCGAGCGCGGCAAGACCCTGCCGGTGCTGATGCTCACCGCGCGCGGCGAAGTGCGCGACCGCGTGCACGGGCTGAACCTGGGTGCCGACGATTACCTGGCCAAGCCTTTCGAACTGACGGAGCTGGAAGCGCGGGTGAAGGCCCTGCTGCGGCGTAGCGTGCTCGGCGGCGAACAGCAGCAGCGTTGCGGCGAGCTGGTCTACGACCTCGGCGCGCGGCGCTTCACCCTGGCCGAACAGGCGATGAACCTGACCTCCCGCGAGCAGGCGGTGCTGGAGGCGCTGATCGCCCGGCCTGGACGGGTGATGAGCAAGGAGCAACTGGCCGCCCAGGTGTTCGGCCTGGACCAGGACGCCAGCGCCGATGCCATCGAAATCTACGTGCACCGCCTGCGCAAGAAGCTTGAAGGCAGTTCGGTGCGCATCGTCACCTTCCGCGGCCTGGGCTATCTGCTCGAGGCCCGGGATGGCTGAGCGCCGCTGGGGCTTCCTCGGCGTGGGCAGCCTGCGCGGACGGCTGCTCTGGCGGCTGGGCGGAATGCTGCTGGTACTGCTGCTGATCGGCAGCACGGTGACCTACTGGCGCGCGCGCCATGCCGCTGACATCGCCTATGACCGCACCCTGCTGGCCTCCGCGCGGGACATCGCCGACGGCCTCTACGCCAGCGATGGCACCTTGCGCGCCAACGTGCCCTACGTGGCGTTGGACAGCTTCGAGTACGACAGCGCCGGGCGCATCTTCTACCAGGTGATCGACCCCCAGGGGCGGATGGTTTCCGGCTACGAGAGCCTGCCGGCGGCGCCCCACGGTACGCCGCGCACCGACGATTATCCGGCGCTGGCCAAGTTCTACGACGCCCAGTACCAGGGCCAGGGCGTGCGGGTGGTGAGCCTGCTGCAACCGGTCAGCCAGCCGACGGTCAGCGGCATGGCGGAAATCCGCGTGGCGGAAACCCTGGGCGCCCGCGAGCGACTGGCGCGCAACCTGCTCGGCGATACGTTGCTGAACCTGGCGCTGTCGGCCATCGCCGCGCTGCTGATGGTCTGGTACGCCGTGAGCGCCGGGCTGCGCCCGCTGGATCGCCTGCGCGCGGCGGTTGAGGAGCGCCAGCCGGACGATCTGCGGCCGTTGCCGGAAGTGCGGGTACAGCGTGAGTTGCGTCCGCTGGTGGCGGCGCTCAACCATTTCACCGTGCGCCTGCGCGAGCTGTTCGACCGGCAGTCGCAGTTCATCGCCGAGGCCTCCCATGAGCTGCGCACGCCATTGGCGGCGCTCAAGGCACGGCTGGAACTGGGCCTGCGCGAGCAGGACCCTGAGCAATGGCGCGCCACCCTGGCGGAGGCCGTGCAGAACACCGACCGGGTGACTGGGCTGGCGAACCAGTTGCTGTCCCTGGCGCGCGTCGAAAGTGGCGCGCGCGCCATCGCCGAAGGGGCGGGGGAGGACATCGATCTCGGCCAACTGGCACGGGAGCTGGGCCTGGCGCTGGCGCCGCTGGCCTATGCGCGTGGCGTTGCGCTGGCGCTGGAGGCGGACGATCCGGTGTGGGTGAAGGGGGATCCGACCCTGCTCAACGAACTGCTCAGCAACCTGGTGGATAACGCCATCGCCCACGCCCCGGCGGACGGCAATGTGATCATCCGTGTGCTGTCGCCAGCGGGACTGGAAGTGGAGGACGACGGTCCGGGGATTCCTCCGGAGGAACGCGACAAGGTGTTCCGCCGCTTCTACCGCCGCCGCCGGCAGGGTACCGGCCTGGGGTTGGCCATCGTCGGCGAGATCTGCAGCGCGCACCGGGCACGGATCGAGCTGGCGCAGGGGGCGTTGGGTGGATTGCTGGTGCGGGTGAGCTTCCCGGTGGAAAACCTTTGAGCCAGCAACGCGAAACCCGCCGGTAAGGGCGGGTTTTGGGGGGGATTGATTTCGTGGACAAGATCCACTTCTACGAGAGCTGACGCTGCGAAGTCTCAGGCAGGTCCGGCCCCTGTAGGAGCGAGCTTGCTCGCGAACCCGCCTGACAGCGGAGTCGCAGGAAACCTTGGTTCGCGAGCAAGCTCGCTCCCACGAAGAGCAAGAGTCTCGCGGAGGTTTCCCGTTACTGCAGCATGCTCATCGCGGCTTCCATCGCCGCCGAGAGGTCTTCGTCTTCCTTGAGGTTGGCCCTGGGGTCCAGGCCGAGCTTGGCGAAGGCCGGAATGCGGCTCCAGTCCAGTTCGGTGTACGGGTGCTGGCTGCCCAGGTAGCTCTGCAGGGTGGCGACCTGGACGATGTCCACGTAGTCGACCTTGGCCGAGTCGCGCGCGAAGTCCAGGTGCTGGCCCGGTACGGCGGCGATCGGCGTCGGGAATTCCCAGGCCTTGAGGATGCGCTCGCCGACGATCGGGTGGATGCGCTCGATCACATGGTTGAGGCTGATCGAGTCGGCCAGCAGCTCGCTGTGCTCCTCGGCGTAGGTGAGGATCGGCAGCACGCCGATCTGGTGCACCAGGCCGGCGAGGGTGGCCTGGTCCGGCATCAGGCGGGTGTAGTGGCGGCACAGCGCATGGCAGATGCCGGCGATCTCGGTGCTCTTGTTCCAGACCTCGCGCATCTTGCGGTCGACCACGTCGGAGGTGGCCTGGAACATCTGTTCCATCGCAAGACCGGTGGCCAGGTTGCAGGTGTAGTTGATCCCCAGTCGGCTGATCGCCATCTGCAGGTCGGTGATTTCCTTGTTGGTGCGCAGCAGGGGGCTGTTCACCACCTTGATGATGCGCGCGGTCAGCGCGGCGTCGTTGCCGATCACCTTGCTCAGGGCCTGGATGCTGATGTCCGGGTCTTCCGCCGCCTCGCGCACGCGCAGGGCGACTTCCGGCAGCGTCGGCAGCACCAGCTCATCGTTCTCGATGGCCCGCAGCAGTTCCTGTTGTACTTTGTCGGCAAGCTTGCTCATGGCACTTCCTGGTTGAGTCTGATGTCGCTTCGTGTTGAGTCGTGTTGCCGAGCAACCCGTAGGCACGGGCCGCATTGTGCACGGCGCTGCGTGGCGCGTCGGTTATTTGGGTCACCAAATCGCCAGCTTCATGCCTTGCCCCGTGCCGGATGGGGACCGCCCTGGCGACGGAAACGCCGCATCCGTGAGGGAGGAGCGCCGGGCTCCCCGCCCGGCGGGTATTCAGCGCTGAATCTCGCGGTCGCTGTCCAGGACGTAGGGCAGGTCCAGCAGGCGCAACGGCGAGCCCTCGGCCTCGCCCAGGCGCACGCGGCCGTCGGTGGCGGCGTCGTCCTGTAGCACGGCCAGCAGCTCCACACCGTCCGCCGCTTGGGCGGCCAGCACCACTTCGCCGACACTGGTGGAATGCACCGGCGAGAACAGTTCGCGGCCCGGCTCCGGCAGCTCGGCGCCGTCGAGCGCGAGACGATGCAGGCGGCGCTTGAGGCGGCCGAGGTACTGCATGCGCGCGACGATTTCCTGGCCGGTGTAGCAGCCCTTCTTGAAGCTCACGCCGCCGACGGCCTGCAGGTTGATCATCTGCGGGATGAACAGCTCGCGGGTGGCGCCGAATACCTGGCCGACGCCGGCGCGGACCTGGCCGAGCAGCCAGTCGTTGAGGCTGCCATGCGCCAGTTGCGCGTCCAGGCGTTCGCGCAGCTCGGCGGCCCGTTGTGCCGGCACCCAGAGTTCGACGCGGCCGTGGCCGAGGGCGATGGCGATCAGACCGTCGTGGCGCGCCACCCGGTCGGCCTGGCCTTCGAGCGTCAGGCCCAGTCCGGCGAGCAGGGCATCGGCGCCGCTCAGGCCGAAGCGCACCCACTGGGCGCTGTCGTCCGACAGGCTGGCCTTGGAGAACACGGCGTACTTCTTGAGATCGGTCAGTTGGCTGTCGAGCAGGTCGGCGGCCATCGCCAGCAGGTAACCGTCAGCGTCGGCGACGATGCGGAAGCTGGACGTCATGCGCCCCTTGGGGGTACAGCGCGCCCCGAGGCTGGAGGTTTCGGCGTCCAGGTAGCTGAGGTTGCAGGTCAACTGGCCCTGGAGGAATTTGGCGGCATCCGCGCCGCGTACGGCGAGGATCCCTTCGTGATCGAGAACGGTGAAGAAAGCGGAGGCGGCCATCACGATTCGCTGGAAGAAAGTTAGGGGCCTCATGATAGAGCCCGGACCGAGCCTTGTCAGCGGGTGCCGGGAGCCGGGCCGAATGCGTATAATGCCGCTCGGCTCGCGCCGGCCATCGACCGCGCGAGCGATCCGATGTATTTGCCCGCCGTTATTCGAGGTACCTGCAGATGACCGACGAAATCGAACTCAAACGCCTTTTCTGGCATAGCCGCCGCGGCATGCTGGAGCTGGACGTGCTGCTGGTGCCTTTCGTCCAGGAGGTCTACCCCGGCCTGCCGGCGGATGACCAGGCGCGCTTCCGCAAGCTGCTGGAGTGCGAGGACCAGGACATGTTCGGCTGGTTCATGCAGCGTGGCGAGCCGGAAGATGCCGACCTGCGCATCATCGTTCGCATGATCCTGGACCGTGTCCAGCCGAAGTGACCCCTTCGAATGCCGCTGGCGACCGTCCATCGGGTTGCTGGCGGCCTATCTCGGCGCGCAGGCGCTCGCCATCCTGGCGTTGCTGCTCGCCGACATTCCCCTCCACTGGACGTCGCTCGGCCTGAGCCTTTGCCTGCTGCACGCGTGCTGGGTGGTGCCGGCGCGGATTCTATTGCGCGGACCGGCTTCGGTGCGCGCGCTGCGCCATGACGCCGAGGGTTGGCGGGTGTGGAGTGAGCGGGAAGGATTCCAGCCGGTGCAACTGATGCCGGACAGCCTGGCGCTGCCGGCGTTGATCGTGCTGCGTTTCCGCCGTCCCGGCCAGTGGCTGACTCGCAGCGTCTGCGTGCCGGCCGACGCCCTGGCGCCGGACATTCACCGGCGCCTGCGGGTCAGGCTGCGCTTCAGCCGCAATAGGTGGGCGGCGCCAGGATAGTGTCGCGGGCTTCGGGCAGCAGGTCGGGATAATCGAGGGTGTAGTGCAGGCCGCGGCTTTCGCGGCGCTGCATGGCGGAGTTGATGATCAGCTCGGCCACCTGGGCCAGGTTGCGCAGCTCGATCAGGTCGCGGCTGACCTTGTAGTTCGAGTAGAACTCGTCGATCTCGTCCAGCAGCAGGCGCACGCGGTGCTGGGCGCGGGCCAGGCGCTTGTTTGTGCGCACGATGCCGACGTAGTCCCACATGAAGCGCCGCAGTTCATCCCAGTTGTGCGCGATGATCACGTCTTCGTCCGAGTCGGTCACCTGGCTGGCGTCCCAGCCGGGCAGGCCCGCAGGAACGGGCGCGCGTTCGAGTTTGCCGATGATGTCGGCCGCCGCCGAACGGGCGTAGACGAAGCACTCCAGCAGGGAGTTGCTTGCCATGCGGTTGGCGCCGTGCAGGCCGGTGAAGGTGGTTTCGCCGATGGCGTAGAGGTTCGGCACGTCGGTATGGCCGTGCTGGTCGACCAGTACGCCGCCGCAGGTATAGTGGGCCGCGGGCACCACCGGGATCGGCTCGCGGGTGATGTCGATGCCGAAGTCCAGGCAGCGCTCGTAGACCGTGGGGAAGTGCTCGCGGATGAACTCGGCGGGCTTGTGGCTGATGTCCAGGTAGACGTAGTCGATACCCAGGCGCTTCATCTCATGGTCGATGGCGCGGGCCACGACATCGCGCGGTGCGAGTTCCGCGAGCGCATGGAAGCGCTGCATGAAGCGCTCGCCATTGGGCAGGCGCAGCAGGCCGCCTTCGCCGCGCAGGGCTTCGGTGATCAGGAAACTCTTGGCCTGCGGGTGGTACAGGCAGGTCGGGTGGAACTGGTTGAACTCCAGGTTGCCGACCCGGCAGCCGGCGCGCCAGGCCATCGCGATACCGTCGCCGGAGTTGCCGTCCGGGTTGCTGGTATAGAGGTAGACCTTGCTGGCGCCGCCGGAGGCGAGCACGGTGAAGCGCGCGCCGAAAGTGTCGACTTCGCCGGTGCTGCGGTCCAGCACGTAGGCGCCCAGGCAGCGTTGGCTCTTCAGGCCGAGCTTGCGCTCGGTGATCAGGTCGACCGCAACCCGCTGCGACAGCAGTTCGATGTTCGGCCGCAGGCGCGCCTGCTCCAGCAGGGTGTTGAAAATGGCGGCGCCGGTGGCATCGGCGGCGTGGATGATGCGGCGGTGGCTGTGGCCGCCCTCGCGGGTCAGGTGGAATTCGAAACCGCCGTCCTCGCGCCCCGGCTCGTGGTCGCGGGTGAAAGGCACGCCCTGTTCGATCAGCCACTGGATGGCTTCGCGGCTATGCTCGACGGTGAACTTCACGGCGTCTTCGCGGCACAGGCCGGCGCCGGAGACCAGGGTGTCCTCGACGTGGGACTCGACGGTATCGGTGTCGTCGAGTACGGCGGCGACCCCGCCCTGGGCCCAGAAGGTCGAGCCTTGGGACAGTTCGCCCTTGCTCAGGACGGCAATGCGCAGGTGCGCGGGCAGAGTCAGGGCGAGCGTCAGGCCGGCGGCCCCGCTGCCGATCACCAATACATCATGCTGGAAGTGCTGACTCATATCCGGCTCCACCAAAAAGGCGCCCTAGTATATAGAAGGGCGCCACGGCACAATACTGGCGAACCGATGACACCGAAGGCGCCTGCAACATACGGCAGCCGCAGGGCGGACTCCCCCGGATTCCCGCTCATGCCGTGGAAGGCCGCGCGCTGGCGTTGCGTCGCAGGTGATGGATCGTGGCAAATCGCCGGAACTTTTTTAGTCGTTCCGGTTCCAACACGGAATACCTTAAGTCGCTTTCGCGCAGGCTTGGACTGCGCGGAGAAGGCGCGGGTGTTTCGCCCGATACAGTTGAATTCAACGGGCTTCGGACGCATGTCTGGGTCCGGTTGCCGCCAATGTGAAAAAACTGTGCGGCGCATGCTTGGAGGGGAGAACTTTTGCAGAAGTCCCGAGTCTATCTTGGCAGGACGATTCACCAGGGTGCTCGAAGCTCCTCCAGGTTCGTAGAGGAGCATTCATGCTAACCCAGGAACAGGATCAGCAACTGGTTGAACGGGTACAGCGCGGAGACAAGCGGGCATTCGATTTGTTGGTACTGAAGTACCAGCATAAGATCCTCGGGCTGATCGTGCGGTTCGTGCATGACGCCCAGGAAGCTCAGGATGTCGCGCAGGAAGCGTTCATCAAGGCGTATCGCGCCTTGGGTAACTTCCGCGGCGACAGTGCCTTTTATACCTGGCTGTACCGGATCGCCATCAACACCGCGAAGAACCATCTGGTGGCGCGCGGTCGGCGTCCGCCTGACAGCGATGTCACGGCGGAAGACGCGGAGTTCTTCGAGGGCGACCATGCCCTGAAGGACATCGAATCGCCGGAAAGAGCCATGCTGCGAGATGAGATCGAGGAAACCGTCCATCGCACCATCCAGCAGCTGCCCGAGGATTTGCGCACGGCATTGACCCTGCGTGAGTTCGAAGGCCTGAGTTACGAAGATATCGCCACCGTGATGCAGTGTCCGGTGGGAACGGTCCGCTCACGGATCTTCCGTGCGCGGGAAGCGATCGACAAAGCTTTGCAGCCTTTGTTGCATGAAGAAGTTTGATACAGCGGCAACAGCCAAGAGAGGTACCGCTATGAGTCGTGAAGCCCTGCAGGAGTCGCTGTCCGCTGTCATGGATAACGAAGCGGATGAGCTTGAGCTGCGGCGAGTGCTTGCAGCCTGCGGCGAGGACGCCGAATTGCGGGCCACCTGGTCCCGTTATCAACTGGCCCGTGCGGTGATGCACCGGGAGCCGGCGATGCCAAAGCTGGATCTCGCCGCCGCCGTGTCCGCAGCCCTGGTCGATGAGGCCGCGCCGGCACCGCGCGAGCGCAGTCCGTGGCGCAATATCGGCCGTCTGGCGGTAGCGGCTTCGGTGACCCTGGCCGTGCTGGCCGGTGTGCGTCTGTACCATCAGGACGACAGCGTCGCCAGCGGTCTGGCCCAGCAAGGCGCCACTCCGCAGATCGCTCTGCCGCAAGTGCAGGGGCCGGCGGTGCTGGCAGGCTACACTCAGGACGAGGCGCCGCAGGTGATCACCAATGCCCAGGGCGGGCAGACCACCTGGCATGAGCAGCGTCTTCCGGGTTATCTGCGCCAGCATGCGCAACAGTCCGCCGTAAGCGGCACGGACAGCGCTCTGCCTTACGCACGCGCCGCGAGCCTGGAAAGCCGCTGATTTTGCGACCTTAAGGAGCGTCATGCGCGCGACTACAGCACTGCTGTTCATCCTTGGCGGTCTGCTGGCATTGCCGGTGCAGGCCGCCGATGCGCTGGACTGGATCAAGCGCCTCTCCGAGGCGGATCAGCAACAGAATTTCCAGGGTACTTTCGTCTACGAGCGTAGCGGCACCTTCTCGACGCACGATGTCTGGCATCGGGTCGATGCCGATGGTTCGGTGCGCGAGCGCCTGGTGCAGGCCGATGGGCCGCGGCAGGAAGTCCTGCGGGTCGATGGCGCCACACAATGCGTGGGTGGCGGCATGGCCAGCCAGGTGGTGGCGGGGCAGCTCTGGCCCGCGCACAAGCTGAACCCGCAGGAGCTGTCGTCGTGGTACGACATTCGCGTGGCCGGCGAGTCTCGAATCGCCGACCGCCCGGCCGTGGTGCTGGCGGTGCTGCCGCGTGACCAGCATCGCTACGGCTTCGAGCTTCACGTGGACAAGGAAACCGGTCTGCCGCTCAAGTCCCTGCTGCTCAACGACAAGGGCCAGATCATCGAGCGGTTGCAGTTCACCCGTATCGAACTGACGCAGCCGGACGATGCCGAGTTGCAGCCGACATCGGCCTGCCAGCCGGTCAAGGAACTCAAGGGCACCAGCGTGAAAACCGGCTGGCATTCGGAGTGGGTTCCTCCGGGGTTCACCCTCAACAGTACCCTGCAGCAGCGCAGTCCGGTGTCGAACGACCAAGTGCTCTGCCTGGCGTACGGGGATGGCCTGGCGCGCTTCTCGGTATTCCTCGAACCACTGCACGGCGCCAAGGTTGACGATGCGCGTACCCAGTTGGGCCCGACGACGGTCGTGTCCCGGCGGTTCGCCAGTGACGATGGTGGCACGATGGTGACCGTGGTCGGCGAGATACCCAGCGGTACGGCTGAGCGGGTGGCGCTATCGATGCGGCCATCGGGAGCCCGGCCAGAGTGATCGAAGAGCGGGGGAGGGTGATAGCGGTCGAGTCCGGAGCGGTCTGGGTCGAAACGCTGCGCCGCTCCACCTGCTCGGGATGTTCGATGAACGCCGGCTGCGGACAGGGTTTCCTGGAGCGGCTGGGCGTCGGTAACGGGCGTGGCCGCGTGCGCGCCCTGTCCTCGCTACCGCTGGCGCCTGGCGACGAAGTCGTGTTGGGCGTGGGCGAGGACCTTCTCCTGAAGAGTGCTCTGCTCTTCTATCTTTCCCCTCTGCTTGGACTTTTCGCACTGGCGCTACTGGCGTCGCGGATCGGTTTGGGCGAACCTCTGGTCGTGGCGGCCGGGCTGGCGGGATTCCTGCTGGCCTGGCTGTTCGTGCGTCGCCTGTCGCGACGCCATTCGAATGATCCGGCGATGCAACCGGTTGTGCTGCGTGCGCTGGTCGGTGGGCCGTCCGGCCCGGTTTAGTGTCTTTCCCAATCAACATCACGGGAGCTGTAGTCAATGCAAACCCTGAAACGCAGCATGGCTGCGCTGGTCGCCCTGCTGGCCTTGAGCCTGACGGTCACCGCGCATGCCGAACTTCCGGACTTCACGCCGCTGGTCGAGCAGGCGTCACCGGCGGTGGTCAACATCAGTACCACGCAGAAGCTTCCGGATCGCTCCAATGCCCAGATGGGCATTCCGGATCTGGACGGCCTGCCGCCGGGCCTGCGCGAGTTCTTCGAACGCAGCATTCCCCGTGGCCAGGCGCCCCGTGGCCAGCAGCGCGAAGCGCAGTCCCTGGGTTCGGGTTTCATCATCTCCGATGATGGCTACATCCTGACCAACAACCATGTGGTGGCCGACGCCGACGAGATCCTCGTGCGCCTGTCCGACCGCAGCGAGCACAAGGCCAAGCTGGTCGGCGCCGACCCGCGCAGCGACGTCGCCGTGCTGAAGATCGAGGCCAAGGGCCTGCCGACCCTCAAGCTGGGCGACTCCGACAAGCTGAAAGTGGGCGAGTGGGTGCTGGCCATCGGCTCGCCGTTCGGCTTCGACCATTCGGTGACCGCCGGTATCGTCAGCGCCAAGGGCCGCAGCCTGCCGAACGAGAACTACGTGCCGTTCATCCAGACCGACGTGGCGATCAACCCGGGTAACTCCGGCGGCCCGCTGCTGAACCTGCAGGGTGAGGTCGTGGGCATCAACTCGCAGATCTTCACCCGCTCCGGTGGCTTCATGGGCCTGTCCTTCGCCATTCCGATCGACGTGGCGATGAACGTCGCCGATCAGTTGAAGAAGGCTGGCAAGGTCAGCCGCGGCTGGCTGGGCGTGGTGATCCAGGAAGTGAACAAGGATCTGGCCGAGTCCTTCGGGCTGGACAAACCGTCCGGCGCCCTGGTGGCGCAGCTGGTCGAAGACGGTCCGGCGGCCAAGGGCGGCCTGCAGGTTGGCGACGTGATCCTCAGTCTGAATGGTCAGGCCATCAACGAGTCGGCTGACCTGCCGCATCTGGTGGGCAACATGAAGCCGGGCGACAAGGCGGCTCTGGAGGTCATTCGTGACGGCAATCGCAAGACGCTGAACATGACCATCGGCAACCTGCCGGACGAAGACGATGAAGTCGCCGCCGTCCAAGGCAAGGGCGCCGAGCGCAGCAGCAACCGCCTGGGTGTGACCGTCGCCGAACTGACCGCCGAACAGCGCAAGTCGCTGGACATCAAGGGCGGCGTGGTGATCAAGGAAGTCCAGGGTGGTCCGGCGGCGATGATCGGCCTGCGCCCGGGTGATGTGATCACTCACCTGAACAACCGCGCGGTGGACTCCTCCAAGAGCTTCTCCGAGATCGCCAAGTCTCTGCCGAAGGATCGCTCCATCTCCATGCGCGTGCTGCGCCAGGGGCGTGCGAGCTTCATTACCTTCAAGCTGGCCGAGTAAGGCCCGGGTACTGAAAAAGGGCGGTTTCGACCGCCCTTTTTCATGCCTGTCCGTCCGGCGCGGCGTGGCGCATGGTGCCGTAGTCAGGTAAACTCCCCGGCTATTTTTCGGCGGATTGCCGCCTTCAGCCTTTCGAGTGTGTTCAGCCGTGAGTGACCTGAGTCATATCCGCAATTTCTCCATCATCGCCCACATCGACCATGGCAAGTCGACGCTGGCCGACCGCTTCATCCAGATCTGTGGCGGCCTGTCCGACCGCGAGATGGAGGCCCAGGTCCTCGATTCAATGGACCTGGAACGCGAGCGCGGCATCACCATCAAGGCGCACAGCGTCACCCTTCACTACAAGGCGAAGGACGGCAAGACCTACCAGCTGAACTTCATCGACACCCCCGGTCACGTCGACTTCACCTATGAAGTCAGCCGTTCGCTGGCCGCCTGCGAGGGCGCGCTGCTGGTGGTGGACGCAGGGCAAGGCGTGGAAGCGCAGTCGGTCGCCAACTGCTACACCGCCATCGAGCAGGGCCTGGAAGTGATGCCGGTCCTGAACAAGATGGACCTGCCGCAGGCCGATCCGGACCGCGTGAAGGACGAGATCGAAAGCATCATCGGCATCGACGCCACCGACGCCGTGGCCTGCTCGGCCAAGAGCGGCATGGGTGTGGAGGACGTGCTGGAGCGTCTGGTCAGCGCCATTCCCGCTCCGGAAGGCGAGATCGACGCGCCGCTGCAGGCGCTGATCATCGACTCCTGGTTCGACAACTACCTGGGCGTGGTCTCGCTGGTGCGGGTGAAGCACGGCCGCGTCAAGAAAGGCGACAAGATCCTGGTGAAGTCCACCGGCAAGCTCCACCAGGTGGACAGCGTCGGCGTCTTCACCCCGAAGCACACCGAGACTGCGGACCTCAAGGCCGGCGAAGTGGGCTTCATCATCGCCGGCATCAAGGACATCCTCGGCGCGCCGGTGGGCGACACCCTGACCCTGTCCAACACCCCGGACGTGGAAGTCCTGCCGGGCTTCAAGCGCATCAAGCCGCAGGTCTACGCCGGCCTCTTCCCGGTCAGCTCCGACGACTTCGAGGACTTCCGCGAAGCCCTGCAGAAGCTGACCCTGAACGACGCCGCGCTGCAGTACGAGCCGGAAAGCTCCGAAGCCCTGGGCTTCGGCTTCCGCATCGGCTTCCTCGGCATGCTGCACATGGAGATCATCCAGGAGCGCCTGGAGCGCGAATACGACCTGGACCTGATCACCACCGCGCCGACGGTGATCTTCGAGATCGTGCAGAAGAACGGCGACATCCTCTATGTCGACAACCCGTCCAAGCTACCCGACCTCTCGTCCATCGACGAGATGCGTGAGCCAATCTGTCGCGCCACCATTCTTGTGCCTCAGGAGCACCTGGGCAACGTCATTACCCTGTGCATCGAGAAGCGTGGCGTACAACGCGACATGCACTTCCTCAGCGGCCAGGTCCAGGTGATCTACGATCTGCCGATGAACGAAGTGGTGCTGGACTTCTTCGATCGCCTGAAGTCCACCAGCCGCGGCTATGCTTCGCTGGACTACAGCTTCGATCGCTTCGAGCCGGCCAACCTGGTTCGTCTCGACGTGCTGATCAACGGCGAGAAGGTTGACGCCCTCGCCCTGATCGTCCACCGCGACAACGCCCCTTACAAGGGCCGTCAGCTGGTGGAGAAGATGAAGGAACTGATTCCGCGGCAGATGTTCGACGTCGCGATTCAAGCGGCCATCGGTGGGCAGATCATCGCCCGTTCGACGGTCAAGGCGCTCAGGAAGAACGTGCTGGCCAAGTGCTACGGTGGTGATGTGAGCCGTAAGCGCAAGCTGCTGGAAAAGCAGAAGGCCGGTAAGAAAAGGATGAAGCAGGTCGGTAGCGTGGAGATTCCCCAGGAAGCCTTCCTCGCTGTGCTCAAAGTGGACAGTTGAACCCTATGACACTGAATTTCCCGCTGTTGCTGGTGATCGCCGTTGCTGTGTGCGGCGTTCTTGCCCTGGTGGACCTGGTGCTGTTCGCACCGCGCCGCCGGGCGGCCATTTCCGCCTATGAAGGCACGGTCAGCGAGCCTGATCCGGAAGTACTGGAAAAACTGAACAAGGAACCGGTGCTGGTCGAGTACGGCAAGTCCTTCTTCCCCGTACTGTTCATCGTGCTGGTGCTGCGTTCCTTCCTGGTCGAACCGTTCCAGATTCCGTCCGGCTCGATGAAGCCTACCCTGGAAGTGGGTGACTTCATCCTGGTCAACAAGTTTGCCTACGGAATCCGCTTGCCGGTGCTGGACACCAAGGTGATCCCGGTGGGCGATCCGCAGCGCGGCGATGTCATGGTGTTCCGCTACCCGAGCGACCCGAACATCAACTACATCAAGCGTGTGATCGGCGTTCCCGGCGATACCATCCGCTACACCAGCGACAAGCGTCTCTACGTCAACGACCAACTGGTGGCCGAGAGACTGATGGGCGAGGAGCCGGGCAGCCTGGGCAGCGTGACGCTGTACAAGGAAAAACTGGGCGACGTCGAGCACCTGATCCGCAAGGAAATGACCCGCTACCGCATCGAGCCGGGCCGGCAGTGGAAAGTGCCGGCCGAGCATTACTTCATGATGGGCGACAACCGCGACAACTCCAACGACAGTCGCTACTGGAACGACCCGAAGATTCCGAAGAACCTGCTGGGCATGGTTCCGGACCGCAATATCGTCGGCAAGGCGTTCGCGGTCTGGATGAGCTGGCCTGAGCCGAAACAGCGCAACCTGCCGAATTTCTCGCGAGTGGGCGTGATCCACTAAAGTTGTGAGACGTTCGAAGCCTTTGGGTGGCGAACAGTGCTAGAACCCGGGCGGGGCTGCACGCGGGGAGCGAGGCAGCCCCGCTTGCACTTGAACCCGCCGCGATTGGCGGACAATAAGAACGATACCGACATGAGGTCGATATGAAGTACGCACGTTCGCAGAAGGGCCTGTCGCTGCTGAGCTGGCTGGTGGTACTCGCCGTTGTGGCGTTCCTGGCCAGCACGGCGTTCAAGATCATCCCGCATTATCTGGACTACTACGCCATCGAGAAGGCCATCACTTCGGTGGAAACCGACAAGGCGGCCGAAGTGCGTAGCGTTCCAGAGTTCTACGCTTACGTGAGCAAGGCGCTGATGCTCAACAACATCCGCGACCTCAAGTTGGAAGATGCCCTGGACGTGCAACTCGAGAACAACGAGTTCCGCGCCCACCTGAAATACGAAAAACGCGAGCCACTGGTGCAGAACATCGACCTGGTGGTCAACTTCGACAAAGAATTCCGTGTACGAATGCCGTGAGTAACAGTCTGGATCGACTCGAGCGCAAGCTTGGCTATACCTTTCGCGACCAGGACCTGATGGTCCTGGCGCTGACCCATCGCAGTTTCGCCGGGCGCAACAACGAGCGCCTGGAGTTCCTGGGTGACGCCATCCTCAACTTCGTCATCGGCGAAGCCCTGTTCAACCACTTTCCCCAAGCCCGCGAAGGCCAGCTGTCACGCCTGCGCGCGCGCCTGGTGAAAGGCGAAACCCTGGCCCTGCTGGCCCGTGGTTTCGAGTTGGGCGACTACCTGCGTCTGGGCTCCGGCGAGCTGAAGAGCGGCGGTTTCCGCCGCGAGTCGATCCTGGCCGATGCGATGGAGGCGCTGATCGGCGCCATCTACCTGGACACCGGCATGGATTCCGCCCGTGAGCGGATCATGGCCTGGCTCGGCCCGCAGCTGCGTGAGCTGACCCCGGTGGATACCAACAAGGATCCCAAGACCCGCCTGCAGGAGTTCCTGCAATCGCGCGGGTGCGAGTTGCCGCGTTACGACGTGGTGGATATCCAGGGCGAGCCGCATTGCCGCACCTTCTTCGTCGAGTGCGAGGTTGCCCTGCTGAACGACAAGACCCACGGTCACGGCGGCAGCCGCCGCATCGCCGAGCAGGTGGCCGCCGCCGCCGCGCTGGCAGCCCTGGGCGTGGAGAATGGCCATGAGTGAGCACGAGCAAGACCAGCACGACCGATCCGAGCACGATGAAGCAGGCGCCGTTCGTTGCGGCTACGTCGCCATCGTCGGCCGCCCCAACGTGGGCAAGTCGACCCTGCTCAACCACATCCTCGGGCAGAAGCTGGCGATCACCTCGCGCAAGCCGCAGACCACCCGCCACACCCTGCTGGGCATCAAGACCGAGGGTGACGTGCAGGCGGTCTACGTCGATACTCCCGGTCTGCACAAGGACAACGACAAGGCGCTCAACCGCTACATGAACCGTTCGGCCAGCGCCGCGCTGAAGGACGTCGACGTGGTGATCTTCGTCGTCGACCGCAACCGCTGGACCGACGAAGACCAGATGGTCTACGACAAGGTCAAGTACGTGAGCTGCCCGGTCCTGCTGGCGGTGAACAAGGTCGACCGCATGGACGACAAGGGAGAGCTGCTGCCGCACCTGCAATGGCTGGCCGAGCAACTGCCCAACGCCGAAGTCGTGCCGATTTCTGCCCAGCACGGGCAGAACCTGGACATTCTCGAGGGTCTGGTCGCCGAGCGCCTGCCCGAGTGCGAACACTTCTTCCCGGAAGACCAGATCACCGACCGCAGCAGCCGCTTCCTCGCCGCCGAGCTGGTGCGCGAGAAGATCATGCGCCAGCTCGGCGCCGAGCTGCCGTACCAGGTCACCGTGGAGATCGAAGAGTTCAAGCAGGACGGCCCGATCCTGCATATCCATGCACTGATCCTGGTGGAACGTGACGGCCAGAAGAAGATCATCATCGGCGAGAAGGGCGAGCGGATCAAAAGCATCGGCCAGAACGCCCGCAAGGACATGGAGGTGCTGTTCGACTCCAAGGTCATGCTCAACCTCTGGGTGAAAGTGAAGGGTGGCTGGTCCGACGACGAGCGCGCGCTGCGTTCGCTGGGCTACGGCGACCTCTGACCTGCACTGCCCCGCGAGCCTTCGCGGGGCCCATCCTTCGGGCGCCCGAGTGCGCCTGCCTCCCGACTCCCACTCCAGGCGCAGCGCCATGAGCCTCGCTTCTACTGCCCAAGCCGCCTTCGTCCTGCACAGCCGCCCCTACAAGGAAACCAGCGCGCTGGTGGATTTCCTTACGCCCCAGGGCCGGCTGCGGGCCGTATTGCGCGGTGCGCGGGGCAAGGCCGGGGCGCTGGCGCGGCCCTTCGTGCCGCTGGAGGCCGAGTTTCGCGGACGCAGCGACCTGAAGAACGTCGTACGCCTGGAAGCCAACGGCATTCCCAACCTGCTCAGTGGCGAAGCGCTGTTCAGCGGCCTGTACCTCAACGAGCTGATGATCCGCCTGTTGCCGGCGGAAGACCCGCATCCCGCGCTGTTCGACCATTACCGAGCGACCCTGCCGCTGCTGGCCGCCGGGCGGCCGCTGGAGCCGCTGTTGCGAGCCTTCGAATGGCGGCTGCTGGACGAGCTGGGCTATGGTTTCTCCCTGGACAGCGATATCGTCGGCCAACCGGTGGCCCCCGAGGGTCTCTACCGATTGCTGCCGGACTCGGGCCTCGAGCCGGTCGGCAGCCTGCAGCCGGGGCTGTTCCACGGCGCCGACCTGCTGGCGATGGCCGAGGCCGACTGGAGCGCGCCGGGCGCCCTGGCGGCAGCCAAACGTCTGATGCGCCAGGCCCTGGCACCCCATCTTGGCGGCCGACCGCTGGTCAGCCGCGAGTTATTCATGAATCGCAAGGACAACTCCCGTGACTGAAGCCAACCGTATTCTGCTGGGTGTGAACATCGACCACGTCGCCACCCTGCGCCAGGCCCGTGGCACCCGCTATCCCGACCCGGTGAAAGCCGCGCTGGACGCCGAGGAAGCCGGTGCCGACGGCATCACTGTGCATCTGCGCGAGGATCGCCGGCACATCCAGGACCGCGACGTACGCGTGCTCGCCGAAGTGCTGCAGACCCGCATGAACTTCGAGATGGGCGTCACCGAAGAGATGATGGCTTTTGCCGAGATCATCCGCCCGGTCCACGTCTGCCTGGTGCCGGAAACCCGCCAGGAACTGACCACCGAGGGTGGGCTGGACGTCGCCGGGCAGGAGGTGCGCATCCGCGCGGCAGTGCAGCGCCTGTCCGCCGCGGGCTGCGAGGTATCGCTGTTCATCGACCCGGACCCGCGCCAGATCGAAGCCTCCGCGCGGATTGGTGCGCCGGCCATCGAGCTGCACACCGGCCGTTATGCCGACGCCCACAACCCGGCCGAAGCCGCCCATGAGCTGGCGCGCATTCGCGATGGCGTGGAGTTCGGCCTGTCCCACGGCCTGATCGTCAATGCCGGCCACGGCCTGCATTACCACAACGCCGAGCCGGTGGCGGCGATTGCCGGGATCAACGAGCTGAACATTGGCCATGCCATCGTTGCCCACGCGCTGTTCGTGGGCTTCAAGCAGGCGGTTGCCGAGATGAAGGCGCTGATCGTGGCGGCGGCGAATCGCTGATTCGCCGAGGTTCGCGAGCAAGCTCGCTCCTACACGTCAGCCGGCCACCACGGCACCGCGCTTCGTAGGAGCGAGCTTGCTCGCGAACCCGACGCAACCTAGGGCTTGCGCGCCACCAGCGTGGCGCGCAGCGGCGCCGGCAGGCCTTCGAGGGTGCGGCTGTGGTCGTCCGGGTCGAGGAAGTCCGGCAGCGACTGGTAGCGCATCCACTCGGTGGCGCGTTGCTCTTCCACCGAGGTACGGCTGATGTCCACGCTGCGCACCTCGGTGAAGCCTGCGCGGCGCAGCCACAGCTCCAGCGCCGGCACCGACGGCAGGAACCACACGTTGCGCATCTGCGCGTAACGGTCCTCGGGCACCAGCACGGTGTTCACGTCGCCGTCCACCACCAGGGTTTCCAGCACCAGTTCGCCGCCACGACGCAGGCAGTCCTTGAGCGCCAGCAGGTGGTCGATGGGCGAGCGGCGATGGTAGAGCACACCCATCGAGAACACGCTGTCGAAGCCTTCCAGCTTTTCCGGCAGGTCTTCCAGGGCGAAGGGCAGGTGCCAGGCCGGCAGGTCCGGCAGGTAGCGCTTCATGGCGAGGAACTGGCAGAAGAACAGCCAGTTCGGGTCCACGCCGACCACGCTGCGCGCGCCGGCGCCGAGCATGCGCCACTGGTAGTAGCCGTTGCCGCAGCCGACGTCGAGGACGCGTTTGCCGACCAGGTCGATGTGCGGCGAGACGCGCGCCCACTTCCAGTCCGAGCGCCATTCGGTGTCGATATGCACGCCGAACAGGTTGAACGGCCCCTTGCGCCACGGGATCAGCCCTTGCAGGGCGAGCTTGAGCTGTGCGCGGGTGTCCTCGTCACAGTCGCCTTCGAGGTTGAAGCGCTCGCGCAACTCGACGGCGGCGGCCTGCAGCGGCGGCAGGCGGTCCACCGCGGCCAGCCAGCGTTCGAGGTCGCCGTGGCCATCCTCGACCTTGCTGGCCAGTTGCGCGGGCAGCGAGGCGGCCCAGGATTCCAGTGGCGTGCCGGCCAGTTCAAGGCGCAGGCGGCCCAAGTCGAAGCGTTCGATCATGGCAGGGCAATCAGGGAGGCGAAGTTGAGGCACTGGAACCAGGGCACGACCTTGGAAAAACCGGCGGCCAGCAGGCGCTCGCGGTGGGTATCCAGGGTGTCGGGGCGCATGACGTTCTCGATGGCGGTGCGTTTCTGGGCGATTTCCAGTTCGCTGTAGCCATTGGCGCGCTTGAAGTCGATGTGCAGGTCGGTGAGCAGCTCGTGCTCCTGCTCGTCGGCGAAGCGCAGTTTTTCCGAGAGGATCAGCGCGCCGCCGGGCAGCAGGGTGCTGTGCAGGCGGGTGAGCAGATCCAGGCGCTGTTCGGGGGCGATGAACTGCAGGGTGAAGTTCAGCGCGATCAGCGAGCAGGGCTTGAGGTCCAGCTTGAGGATGTCCGCCTCGATCAGTTCGACCGGCAGCAGTTCCTGGTGCATGGCGTCCTGGGCGCGCAGGTATTCGCCGCAGCGCTCGATCATCGGCGCGGAGTTGTCCACGCCGATGACACGGCAGCCCTCGGTCTTCACGTGGCGGCGCAGCGCCTGGGTCACGGCGCCCAGCGAGCAGCCGAGGTCGTAGAGCACGCTGTTCGGGGTGGCGAAGCGCGCGCCGAGTACACCGATGTTCTCGACGATGGTGGGGTAGCCCGGCACCGATCGCTTGATCATGTCCGGGAAGACGCGCACCACGTCCTCGTTGAAGGTGAAGTCGGGAACCTGGGCTTGCGGCTGGGCGAAGATGCGGTCGGATTCGCTCACGCTGGATGGGGCCTCGTTACGCTGAACAGGCAACAGGACGCGGCGCGCCCGGTTTGCCGGGGCGCGCATTGTAGCCGAGGCGCCGGGTGCGCCCAAGCTTCAGCCGATAAGGGTCACTTGAGCTGGTCGGAGAAGTATTCGCCGGCGCCCTGCAGCGGGCCGAGCGGATTCTTCTTGTCTTCCCGGCGGCGGATGTTCGGCTCGCCGTTGCTGGTCTTGTGCACCACCACGTCGTCGATCAGCACGAACACCGGGCGGAACGACCAGCCCTGGACTTCACGGCGCTTGCGGAAGTTGAAGATGTCGGCCCAGAAGCTGCCGACCCGCTGGCTGTCGGTCTTGCTGAAGTCGAAGGCATAGCCGACGCAGCGATCCTTCGCCTGCAGGCAGGTGATCAGGCCGTCGGGCAGATAGTCGATGGGAATGTTGGGTTGCACGAACATCAGCCGCACATCGATGAACGAGAGCATCTTGGCGTTGCCCTGGGACAACGGGTCGAAGCCCAGCGCATAGAGCTGCGAGCGGGTGGTTTTCCCGGTATCGACCTGGTTGAAGCGGCTCTGTGCATCCTGGTAGTCCAGGAAAGGCGACTGCACTTCCGCACGTTCGCTGGGCAGCAGGCTGCCACAGGCGGAGAGCATCAGGCCTGCTCCCAGCAACATCATCGAGCGAACTACTGCACGCATGGAAGCTCCCCTTCTCGCAGTCTCTTGTCATTGATCTATAGCCGAAGGCTAACCGCTGTGCCGGACTTTTCTCACGCCCTGGGAAGCCTACTCCACAGCCACTCCGTATCCCTGCATCACCGCCTTCCACTGGTCGTTCCGGCGAAACTCGCGCAGGCCGTCGTCGAGCTCGGCCAGGCGCTCCTTGAGCGACTCCAGGCGAGGGTTGAGGGCGACGTACATGGGACGTTTATCGGCAAGCTGTCCGGCTGCTCGAACCCGCTCGGACAGGCGGTGGCGGTGGAGATAGTGTTCAACGATCCGGCTGTCTTCAAGCAACACGCTGATGCGGCCGAGCAGCAGCTTCTGGATGTTGCGCTCCAGTACCCGCTCGCCGCTGAGGACCTGCACCTGGTCGTGATCGTCCAGGTGGCTGTCGCGCCAGGCGTCCAGCTGCGCGCCGTAGGAATAGCCCTGGGCAAGGCCGATGGACTGGTCGTCCAGCGACGCCGGTCCCTGGTAGTGCCATTGGCTGTCGGCGCGGGTGTAGAAGCGCATGGTCACCCAGCCGATGGGCTCGTCGCCGATGGCGAGGTTTTCCGACTCCTCCGGATAGGCGCCGACCACGCCGTCCACCAGGCCTTCGCGGGCCATCTGCAGGGCGCGCGGCCAGGGCAGGGGTTCGAAGATCGGTGGCTGGTTCAGGATGCGGGACAGGGCTTCGAGCAGGTAACCGGGCTTGTCCGGGTTGTCCGGGCAGATGTAGGGGCACCAGTCGTCGCCGGCCAGGCGCAGCGGCTCGGCACTGGCGATCAGTGCGCTGCACAGGAGCAGAGCCGCTACGGCGAAATGCAGCATGTCAGACTCGGGTAGTGGGTTGTCCCGAGGAGTATGGCAGAGCCAGGTGACGACTTGTGACCGAGGCCGCGATACCGAACTGGCCCAGCCAGTAGGTGAGCATGATGGCGTAGGAGGAGCCGTCGAAGGCGCCGACGAATCGGCTGATACCGATCATCGCGTCGGAACTGACGAACAGCAGGGCGCCGACGGCGGCGAGGTTGCGGCTGGCGGCGGGCAGGTCGTTCCGGCCGAGGCGGGCGAGGGCGCGCCAGAGCATGCAACTGATGGTCAGGCTGTACAGCGCGATTGGCAGCAGCAGCGGACCCAGGCCCCGGCTGTAGAGCAGGGCGAACAGCCCGCCACCGATCAGGCCGGCGAACAGCAGGCCTGT
This sequence comes from Pseudomonas sp. MT3, assembly GCF_054720805.1. Classification (NCBI taxonomy): domain Bacteria; kingdom Pseudomonadati; phylum Pseudomonadota; class Gammaproteobacteria; order Pseudomonadales; family Pseudomonadaceae; genus Pseudomonas; species Pseudomonas sp. MT3. Next base: position 89,391 of record NZ_JBTVPY010000017.1, on the reverse strand, counting down.
CGGCGCCAGGCGGCGGGTATCGGCGAGGTAGGCCAGCAGGTAGGCCAGGTGCGCCAGCAGGAAGGCGGCGAGTCCGGGGACGAAGGCGTTGAGCGGCCATTCCAGCAGGATGTCGCCGAGCATCGACAGCACCAGGCCTGTCGCGATCCAGCGCCGGTAGGCGTCGGCCGGTGTGCCCAGCACCCAGAACAGCAGCGCGAGGACCGGCAGCGGCTTGCACAGCATGCGCAAGGGCGGCAGGTCGAAGGTGACGGCGAGCAGGTAGGCGACGGCGCCGCCGAGTGCCAGAAATGCCCAGCGCATGGGGTTCCCTCCCGTGGAAATGTGTGTCCACTGTGCCGCAATGCGCCGCGCCGCCACAGGCCTGTGGCGTCAGCGCGAGCGGCTTATGGCGCCGGGCGGTCAGCGCGCGGCGATCTACTTGACGGCGATGGGGCAGACGAAGGTCTGCGCAGGTGCGACTTCCGCTTCCCAGGGGCGGCGGTAGGCCAGTTCCAGCTTGTCCTCGCCGGTGCCGGTCACGCGGAAGCGCCAGGTGGATTCGCCGGCACTGCCGACCAGGCCTGCATCTTCGGGGTTGCTGTAGACCTCGGGGCCCAGGCTGCGCAGCAGGCCATTGGCGGCATTGCGCATTTCCCAACGGAATCCGGTGGTGGGGTTGCTTGGCAGGATCAGCACCAGCTCCTGGCCTTCGCGCAGCTTCAGGGGGTTGCAGTCACTGGCGTCTTCCAGGGTGACCACGGGTTTGGACTGCCCGGCGCAGCCGGCGAGCAGGGCCAGGGAGAGGGGGAGCAACAGGCGGTACGACGGCATGGCGACTCCTGGGGTGGGAACCAGACTGGGCCGCAGGATAGCGCAATCGGACGAAGAGGGAAGACTGCGGGCGGGTTGCTCTTTCGTAGGAGCGAGCTTGCTCGCGAACGGAGTTTCCCTGTGGCACCGGTGTTGGGCGGTTCGCGAGCAAGCTCGCTCCTACAGGGGATCATCCGGTGGCGAGGGTTCGGTGGCGGGCACGGTAGGGCGCATAACGTCGAACGTTATACGCCCTACGCTCCGTCAGCCCGGGAACAGCACCTTGGCCACATCGCCATAACGCTTGGCGAAATGCACGGTGATGTCTTCCTTGAGGTACTCCGGCAGTTCCTCGAAGTCGCCACGGTTGGCTTCCGGCAGGATCAGCTCATGGATCTTCTGCCGACGCGCGGCGATGACCTTCTCGCGCACGCCGCCAATCGGCAGCACCTGGCCGGTGAGGGTCAGTTCGCCGGTCATGGCCACGCCCTTCTTCGGTGCCTGGTTGCGCGCCAGGGACAGCAGGGCGCTGGCCATCGTGACGCCGGCGCTGGGGCCGTCCTTGGGCGTGGCGCCCTCGGGTACGTGCAGGTGGACGAAGGCCTGGTCGAAGAAGCCGGCGTCGCCGCCGTACTGCTTCAGGTGCGAGCTGATGTAGCTGTAGGCGATCTCCGCCGACTCCTTCATCACGTCGCCCAACTGGCCGGTGAGCTTGAAGCCGCGGTTCAGCGTGTGGATGCGCGTCGCCTCGATGGGCAGGGTCGCGCCGCCCATGCTGGTCCAGGCCAGGCCGGTGATCACGCCGATGCCGGAGAGCACCTGCTCGGTGCGGAACACCGGCATGCCGAGGTAGTCCTCCAGGTCCTTGGCGCCGATCTTCACCACCGACTCCGGGTCTTCGAGCAACTTCACCACCGACTTGCGCACCAGCTTGCCGAGGACTTTCTCCAGCTGGCGCACTCCGGCCTCGCGGGCGTAGCCCTCGATCACCGCGCGCAGGGCGGCGTCGTTGATCGACAGGCGGCTCTTCGGCACGCCGGCCTTCTCCAACTGCTTGGGCCACAGGTGGCGCTTGGCGATGGCCAGTTTTTCCTCGCCGATGTAGCCGGAGAGGCGGATCACTTCCATCCGGTCGAGCAACGGGCCGGGAATCGCGTCCAGGGTGTTGGCGGTGCAGACGAACAGCACCTTGGACAGGTCCAGACGCAGGTCCAGGTAATGGTCGAGGAACTCGACGTTCTGCTCCGGATCCAGCGTCTCCAGCAGCGCCGAGGCCGGATCGCCCTGGTAGCTGCTGCCGAGCTTGTCGATCTCGTCGAGCATGATCACCGGGTTCATCACCTGCACTTCCTTGAGCGCCTGCACCAGCTTGCCGGGCAGGGCGCCGATGTAGGTGCGGCGGTGGCCCTTGATCTCCGCCTCGTCGCGCATGCCGCCGACGCTGAAGCGGTAGAACGGCCGCCCCAGGCTCTCGGCGATGGACTTGCCGATGCTGGTCTTGCCCACGCCGGGCGGGCCCACCAGCAGTACGATGGAGCCGGCGATCTCGCCCTTGAAGGCGCCCACGGCGAGGAACTCGAGGATGCGGTCCTTCACGTCGTCGAGGCCCGCGTGGTACTTGTCGAGCACCTTGCGCGCGTGTTTCAGGTCGAGCTTGTCGGTGCCCAGCAACCCCCAGGGCAGCGAGGTGGCCCAGTCCAGGTAGTTGCGGGTGACGGCGTACTCGGGCGAGCCGGTCTCCAGGATCGACAGCTTGTTCAGCTCCTCGTCGATGCGCTTCTTCGCCTGTTCGGGGAGGACCTTGCCCGCCAGGCGGGCGCGGAACTCGTCGGAGTCGGCGCTCTTGTCGTCCTTGGTGATGCCCAGCTCCTGCTGGATGATCTTCAACTGCTCCTTGAGGAAGAACTCGCGCTGGCGCTCGCCGATCTTGCGGTTGACCTCGGCGGACAGCTCCTTCTGCAGGCGCGCGACTTCCACTTCCTTGCGCAGCAGCGGCAGCACCTTCTCCATGCGCTTGAGAATCGGCACGGTATCCAGCACGCCCTGCAGCTCGGTGCCGGGCGCGGTGGTCAGCGCGGCGGCGAAGTCGGTCAGCGGCGACGGATCATTCGGGTTGAAGCGGTTGAGATAGTTCTTCAGCTCTTCGCTGTACAGCGGGTTGAGCGGCAGCAACTCCTTGATCGCGTTGATCAGGGCCATGCCGTAGGCCTTCACCTCGTCGCTCGGGTCGCTGGGCGTGTGCGGGTAGTCCACTTCCACCAGGAACGGCGGGCGATGGCGCTTGATCCAGCCACGGATACGCACCCGCGCCAGGCCCTGGGCGACGAACTGCAGCTTGCCGCCCTCGCGGCTGGCGTGGTGCACGCGCACCAGGGTGCCGTGCTCGGGCAGGCTGTTGGGGTCGAAGTGGCGCGGGTCTTCCGGCGGGTTGTCCATGAAGAACAACGCCAGCGAGTGGTGCTCGGTCTTGGCCACCAGCTCGAGGGTTTCCGCCCACGGCTCTTCGTTGACGATCACCGGCAGCACCTGCGCCGGGAAGAACGGGCGATTGTGGATCGGAATGACGTAGACCGTGGTCGGCAGGTTCTGCCCCGGCAACACCAGCCCGGTGTTGCTGACCTCTTCGGCGCTATGGATATCGTGAATCTCGTCGTGGTCGCTCATGAGGCACCTGACTGATTGAACATGACAGTCTAGATGGGGAAATCGGCACGGGGTTTCAATCCCATGCTTGGCGATGAGTGTCGAATGGATGTTGCAGGAAATTGCTTACGAACGGATTAGCGGCCGTGGCCGCAGGAAATCGCTGGGCGGCCGGCCGAACTGGCGGCTGAACATGGCGCTGAAGGCGCTGGGCGTGCTGTAGCCCACTTCCAGCGCCACGCTCAGCACGCTGTCGCCCAGGGCCAGGCGCTCCAGCGCCGCCAGCAGCCGCGCCTGCTGGCGCCATTGGCCGAAGGTCAGCCCGGTTTCGCGGAGGAACCAGCGTTGCACCGTCTTGCTGTCGACGTTCGCCTGGCGCGCCCAGTCGGCGAGGCCGGCATGTTCACCGGGCTGGTGCTGGATGGCCTGGCACAGCGTGCGCAGGCGTGGGTGTGCCGGCAGGGGCAGGTGCAGCGGAAGCACGGGTTCTTCGCGCAATTCATCGAGCAGCAGGCCGAGGACGCGGCCGTCTCGGGAGTTCGGCGTTACCTCACCGCTGATCGTCAGCGCCGCGAGGATCAGTTCGCGCAACAGCGGCGAGACTGCCAGCACGCAGCAATTCTGCGGCAGGTGCGGGGCGCTGTCCGGTTCCACGTAGAGGGTGCGCACCTGCACGTCGCCGACCATGCGCGTCCAGTGCTCGACGCCGGCGGGTATCCACAGGCCACGGTTGTCCGGCACCACCCACTGGCCGCTGGCGCTACCCACCACCAGCACGCCGCGCACGGCGTACAGCAGCTGCGCGCGGCGATGGCTGTGGGCCGGCACTTCGTGGCCGTCGGGGAAGTCCAGGGCGACGGCAGCGACCGGGCTGGCCGCGCGCTCGTCGCCGTGATCCAGCTCGGCCTCGACAGAGATGTCCTTTTTACGCATCTGACTGCCTATTTATCGTTAGACGCCCACTTTCCCCCATCGCTAGGCTGCTGAACAGTCCCCATCTGCTTCGATGATCCCGCCATGAACGACATGTCCATTATCGCCGAACAACTGGCTCGTATCGCCCGGTTGCTCGAACAATCCCTGCCACCGCGCCCCGAACTGGTGCTGGAGGAGGGCGCCATCGCCCATCTGTGGGAATACCGCCAGGGCCAGCCGCGCCTGGTGCCGGTGCGCGAGCCGGCGCTGATCGCCTTCGGCGACCTGCGCAACGTCGACCGGCAGAAAGGGCTGATCGAACAGAACACCCGCCAGTTCGTCGCCGGCCGTCCGGCCAACAACGTGCTGCTGACCGGCGCGCGCGGCACCGGCAAGAGTTCGCTGGTGAAAGCCTGCCTGCACGCTTTCCAGGCCGAAGGGCTGCGCCTGATCGAGGTGGACAAGGAGCACCTGGCCGACCTGCCGCAGATCATCGATCTGCTGCGTCATCGCCCGGAGCGCTTCATCCTGTTCTGCGACGACCTCTCCTTCGAGGACGGCGAGACCGGCTACAAGGGCCTGAAGACGGTACTCGACGGCTCGGTGGCCGGGCAGTCCGGCAACGTGCTGATCTACGCCACCTCTAACCGCCGCCACCTGCTGGCCGAGCGCGCCGAGGACAATCTGGCCTTCCAGCGTAGCGAGAGCGGCGAGCTGCATCCCGGCGAGGCGGTGGAGGAGAAGGTCTCGCTCTCCGAGCGTTTCGGCCTGTGGATATCTTTCTATGCCTTCAGCCAGGAGCAGTACCTGGAAACGGTCGCCCGCTGGCTGGAGTACCACGGCCTGGGCGGCGTGCGACAGGACGAATGGGAGCAGGCGGCGATCCGCTGGGCGACCCATCGCGGGTCGCGGTCCGGGCGGATCGCCGCGCAGTTCGCCCGGGATTACGCCGGGCGTCGGCCCTAGATCGTCAGAAGGCGACTCTCACGCCGGCCTGGATACCGCGCCCACCGGCCGGCACGCTGTCGCGCAGGATCGAGCTGGCGTAGCGCACGGTCTGGTCGGTGAGGTTCTCGCCCTTGACGAAGGCCAGCCAGCGGCTGTCACCCAAGTCGAAGCTATAGCCGAGGCTGGCGCCGAGGGTGGTGTAACCGTCGGTGCGCAGCTCGTTCTCCGGCACGCGGTTCTGGTCGGCGGCGTATTCCACTTCCAGCCGCGCCTGCCATTGCTGCAGCTCCCAGAGCAGCGCGCTGTTCAGGCGCAGCGGGGCGATGCGCGGCAGGGCTTCGCCGGTGTCCTTGTTCTTGGCGCGGGTGTAATCGCCGGAGAGCTCCAGGTCGAAGCGGCCGTAGGGGCTGTCCAGCAGGTGGATGCGGTCCTGCGCCTCGACGCCGTAGAAGTCCGCCTTCACGCCGCTGTAGAGGTATTCGGGCAGCGCCTCGTCGTCGCCGGCGTCCACCACCGCGCCTTCCTCGTCGCGATAGCGTCCGCTGGCCAGCAGGCCGATGTAGTTGGAGAAGCGGCTGTAGAACACGCCGACGCTGCCCTTGTGGCGGCCGCTGTCGAAGCGCAGGGCGAGGTCGGTGGAGACGGCCTTTTCCTTGCTCGCGTCGGCGTCGCCCACTTCATAGGTGCTGGTGGCGGCATGGGCGCCGTTGGCGTACAGCTCGTAGAAGGTCGGCGCGCGCTCGGTGTAGGCCAGGGTGGCGGCCAGCGACCAGATCGGCGTCAGCGTGTAGACCGCGCCGCTGGACAGGCTGCCGGCGGTGAAGCTGCGCGAGCCGTCGTTCTCGGCGAAGCGCTCGTTGTCCTTGGCGTTCGGGTCGATGCGGGTGTGTTCCGCGCGACCGCCGAGGTTCAGGGCGAGACGTTTGCTGGCCTGCCAGTTCTCCAGGAAGAACAGCGCGGCGCTGTCGGTCTCGGTGTGCGGCACGAAGGCTTCTTCGCCCAGTGCCGAGAAGCGGCTGTTGGCGACCTGTGCGCCGACCACGCCGTCCAGCGGACCGATGGGCTTGTGCCGCGCCTCGATGCGCGCTTCGTAACCGTCGTTCTTGAAGGTGGTGCCGGTCTCGCCGTCCGCGATTTCCTTGTGCTGGTACTCGGTGTAGGCGGCGTCCAGCTTCACCGAACTGAAGGGGCCGTCGAGGTCGCGGATTTCCGAGGCGAAGGCGTAGCGGTCCTGCTGCATCTTCAGGCGCACGTCGTCTTCGGCGGGCGAGCCGTAGTTGCTGTCGTAGCCGCTGTAGGACAGGCCGGCATAGCCGTGGTCCCAGTGGTAGCTGCCGCCGATGGCGCCGCTGTCCTGGCGGCCGTCGCTGTTATCGACGCGATGCTTGCGCTCGTCTCCGTCGATTGCGCGCTGGCGGCTGGAGTGGGCATAACCGGGGATGCGCAGGTCGTTGAACTCGCGGGAGCCGGCGTCCAGGTGCAGGGCGAAGTTGCCGTCGCCGGCTTCCAGCGCGCCAGCGGCGCTGCGGGTGGTGTCCGAGCCGCCGTAGCGCAGCTCGCCCTGGCCGTGGATGCCGTCCACCGGTTCGCTGGGGATGCGGTTGTCGAAGCTGTTGACCACGCCGCCAATGGCGTTGCCGCCGTAGAGCAGGGCGGCCGGGCCGCGGACCACTTCGATGCGCTCGACCACGTTGGGATCTTCCGGCACGGCGTGGTCATAGGACAGCGAGGAAGCGTCCAGCGCGCCCACGCCATTGCGCAGCAGGCGGATGCGGTCGCCGTCCATGCCGCGGATCACCGGGCGGCTGGCGCCGGGGCCGAACCAGGTGGAGGACACGCCGGGCGTGCCGTTGAGGGTTTCGCCCAGGCTGCCTTTCTGCCGCAGGGTCAGCTCGTCGCCCTGCAGGACGCTGCTGGGCGCGGCGGGGGAGCTATCGCCCAGCGGGTTGGCGGTGATCACCTGGGGCTCCAGTTCGGTGGGGGCGGCATCGGCCAGCGACGTCGCGCCGGCGCACAGGGCCAGGCCCAGCGGTGCTAGACGCCAGCGCGGGCGGGAAAGGGATGGGGGCATGACGAACTCCTGGTTTTTCTTCTGGCAAAGCGAACCCCTCCCTCATGGTCAGGGATGCGCCAGGCGGCGGGGAAGGGCAAAGTGGAAATATGTTATTTGTTATAACATAACATATCTGTTGGTTAGCAATATTTTCCGGCTTAGAGGCTTTGGTGCTTGCGTGTCTTTGGAGTTGCGCCTGGTTGCACCTGGGTACTGGGCAGGCCTGGCCGAATCCCGTACCATGCTCAAAATTTGATCAGTTCGTGCCATGTTCGAAACCCGTCTCGCTCGCCTGTCCGACCAGGCCCATCACCACGCCCACGGCCATCACCAGTTGGTGATGTCGCTCAGTGGCCGCGCGGAGTTCGAGGTCGATGGCCGGGGCGGCGAGGTCTGCCGGATGCGCGCCTGCCTGGTGCCGGGGGATGTCGACCACGAGTTCGCCGGCCTGGGCGACAACCGCATGCTGATCGTCGATCTCGACGAAGCCGGCACCGGCGAACAGGATCGCGACCTGCTGGCGCGCCTGTTCGAGGCGCCGCGCTATCCGACCCTGGATGCCGATTTCCAGAACCTGCTCAGCTACGCCGGCGCCGAAATCGCCCGTTACGGCAACGATCCGCTGCTGGCCCGGGCGCTGGGTGGCGTCCTGCTGCGGGCGTTGCACCTTCGCCTGTTCGGTGAGGACCAGGCGCCGCGCAGCGGTCCGTTGGACCTGGAGCGGCTGGATACCTACATCGGCGAGCACCTGGCCCGGCGCATCACGGTGGCGGAGTTGGCGCAGGTCGCCTGCCTCAGCCCCAGCCAGTTCCATGCGCAGTTCAAGGACCGGATTGGCCTCACGCCCCACCAGTACCTGCTGCGCCAGCGCCTGGATCGCGCGGCGCGCCTGCTGCGCGAAAGCGACCTGCCGCTGGTGCGGGTGGCGGGGGAGTGCGGCTTCTCCAGCCAGAGCGCGCTGACCACCACCATGCGCCGTTACCTGGGCTTGACCCCGGGCAGCCTGCGCCGTCGCTGAGTTCGCCCGCCTGCACTGTCGGTATAGCTGACCAAATGGTCAGTGATTTCCGGCGTGGGCCGGAGTCTTTTGCAAGAACTCCAGAGTTTTCGGCAAGAAATTCGTTGGGTGCAACCCATAGAGTCCGCCAACCGCGTTGCAGGTATTCCTAGGTGCAACCCGGTCAAGATCAAGAACAACATCCAGTCCGATACGCGGGAGGGGCAATATGCCCATCACCGGTTCTGTCTTCGCCTGCGGCGCGCTTCCTGGCGCCCGCGCCAGCTCCGCCACGGCCCGGCCCACGACGCCCGCCCGTGGCCTTGTGCCGTCGTCGGTCGGACTGGTGCAACCGACTTCCCCGCTTTCTGTACAATCCGCGCCTTCGCGCGCCGGCCACCCCTTGCCGCCTCTCATGGCGCGCGTGAGCACAGTTCTGATCGATCGCCCTAGCCGCCACGGCAAGCCGCGTATCATGCGGCCCGTGGGCTTTCGGCGGATCATGGGCGCCAGACCCGGCGCCTGACGGATCGCCGGGCAATGCCCGGTCATGCCGCCCGCACTTCGCCCCATCGGCGAAGGTGGACGGAAGGTCGCCGTGGTGAGACGGCGGCCGCAGGAATGCGCCGGCAAGGACGACGGCGGGCCTGCGACGGGATGCGTAGCGGTTCGGTGCCACCTGGCGCCACGCGCACCTCGGCTTGCTGGAGGGCAAGCGCTAACCGGTCGGCGCCAACCGCGCCGGCTGCCAGTCAAGGGCCCGCGTTACCCAGCGGGCCTGGATAAAAACAAGCTGTAGGGGAGTCCCCATGAGCGTCAACACGCCAACCCTGATCACCTTCGTGATCTACATCGCGGCTATGGTTCTGATCGGCTTGGCCGCCTATCGTTCGACCAACAACTTCTCCGACTACATCCTCGGTGGCCGCAGTCTCGGCAGCTTCGTCACCGCGCTGTCGGCCGGTGCCTCGGACATGAGCGGCTGGCTGCTGATGGGCCTGCCGGGCGCCATCTACCTGTCGGGTATCTCGGAAAGCTGGATCGCCATCGGCCTGATCTGCGGCGCCTACCTGAACTGGCTGTTCGTCGCCGGCCGCCTGCGCGTGCACACCGAGCACAATGGCAACGCCCTGACCCTGCCGGATTACTTCAGCACCCGCTTCGAGGACAACAGCCGCATCCTGCGGGTGATTTCCGCGCTGGTGATCCTGGTGTTCTTCACCATCTACTGCGCCTCCGGCATCGTCGCCGGTGCCCGCCTGTTCGAAAGTACCTTCGGCATGTCCTACGAGACCGCGCTGTGGGCCGGTGCCGCCGCGACCATCGCCTACACCTTCGTCGGTGGCTTCCTGGCGGTGAGCTGGACCGACACCGTGCAGGCCTCGCTGATGATCTTCGCGCTGATCCTCACGCCGGTCTTCGTGCTGCTCGCCACCGGCGGTATCGATCCGGCCTTCGCCGCCATCGAGCTGAAGGACGCCGCCAACTTCGACATGTTCAAGGGCGCCTCCTTCGTCGGCGTGATTTCGCTGATGGCCTGGGGCCTGGGTTACTTCGGCCAGCCGCACATCCTGGCGCGCTTCATGGCCGCCGATTCGGTCAAGTCGATCCCGGCTGCCCGCCGCATCTCCATGACCTGGATGATCCTCTGCCTGGGCGGCGCCGTGGCCGTCGGCTTCTTCGGCATCGCCTACTTCCAGGCGCACCCGGAGCAGGCTGGCGCCGTGGGCGAGAACCATGAGCGCATCTTCATCGAGCTGGCGAAGATCCTCTTCAACCCGTGGATCGCCGGCGTGCTGCTGTCCGCCATTCTCGCCGCGGTGATGAGCACCCTGAGCTGCCAGTTGCTGGTGTGCTCCTCGGCACTGACCGAAGACTTCTACAAGGCCTTCCTGCGCAAGAGCGCCAGCCAGGTCGAGCTGGTGTGGGTCGGTCGCGCCATGGTGCTGCTGGTGGCGCTGATCGCCATCGCCCTGGCCGCCAACCCGGACAACCGCGTACTGGGCCTGGTGTCCTACGCCTGGGCCGGCTTCGGCGCCGCCTTCGGTCCGCTGGTGCTGTTCTCCGTGCTGTGGAAGGGCATGACCCGCAACGGTGCGCTGGCCGGCATCGTCGTCGGTGCGGTCACCGTGATCGTCTGGAAGCAGTTCGGCTGGCTCGGCCTGTACGAGATCATTCCGGGCTTCATCTTCTCCAGCGTTTCCATCGTGGTGTTCAGCCTGCTCGGCTCCGCGCCGTCCAAGGCGATGATCCAGCGTTTCGAGGCCGCCGAGGCCGAGTACGCGGAAGCGCATCTGCCGGAGGGTTCGTCGGCCGCCAGCCGTTGATCCTTCGCTGAATGAGAAAGGCCGCGCTCCCGGAAGGGAGGCGCGGCCTTTTTCGTTTGGGTCTCTTCGTAGGAGCTTGCTCGCGAACGGGGATCGCAGCGGGGCGGGGTTCGCGAGCAATAACGATGGCGTCCCCCTCGCTCCTACAGGTTTCGCTGATGTGTCAGTGCGAAGCGTGGCCACCGCGGAGCGCCGCCGCATAGCGCCAGCAGGCGAACAGGCACAGCAGCAGGCCGACCACCGCCAGCGCGCCGCCGACATGGCCGATCCACTGCAGCCCCGCGCCCGCCGCCACACGGCTGCCGAGCAGCGCTCCGCCGCCGATGCCGACGTTGTACAGGCCGGAGAACATCGCCATCGCCACGTCGGTGGCGTCATGGGCCAGTTGCAGCACCTTGGCCTGCAGCGCCAGGCCGAAGCAGAGAATCGCCGCACCCCAGAACAGGCTCAGGACCAGCAGCGCGGTGGACGAGCGCGCCAGCGGCAGGAGCAGCAACAGGCAGGCGCCGAGCACGGCGATGGCTGTGCAGGGGAAGGCACGCGGGAAGCGCTCGCTGTAGCGGCTGAAGAGGATCGAGCCGAACACCCCGGCGCCGCCGAACAGCAGCAGGAGCAGGGTGGTCTTCTGGCTGTCCAGCGCGGCGACCTCGCGGGCGAACGGTTCGATGTAGCTGTAGGCGGTGAACTGCGCGGTGATCACCAGTACGGTGAGCGCGTACATCGACACCAGCGCCGGACGGCGCAGCAGCAGCGGCAGGCTGCGCAGGGAGCCGGAGTTCTGGCTCGGCAGCGGCGGCAGCGAGCGCGCCAGCCAGAGCACCACCACCACCGACACCCCGGCGATGGCGAGGAGGGTCGTGCGCCAGCCCAGCGCCTCGCCCAGCACGCGCCCCAGCGGAATGCCCAGCACCATCGCCAGGATGGTGCCGGTGGCGAGCAGGCCGAGGGCTTTCGCCTGCTGTCCTGGCGGCGCCACGCGGACCGCCAGCGAGGCGGTGATCGACCAGAACACCGCGTGGGCGAAGGCGATGCCGAAGCGGCTGAGCATCAGCACGGTGAAGTTCCAGGCGACGCCCGAGAGCAGGTGGCTGCCGATGAACAGGCAGAAGATCACCACCAGCAGGCGGCGGCGTTCCATGTTGCGGGTCAGCAGCATCAGCGGCAGCGAAGTGAGGGAAACCACCCAGGCGTAGAGGGTGAGCATCAGCCCGGTCTGTTCCGGGCGCATGTCGAAGCTCTTGCCGATGTCGCTGAGCAGGCCCACCGGAACGAACTCGGTGGTATTGAAGATGAAGGCGGCAAGGGCCAGGGCGATGACGCTCAGCCAACTGCCGGTGTGGGTGTGTTGCGCGGTGTTCATGGGAATCCTGAGGTGAAGTGGGGCTCAGGCCGTGCCGTGGAATCACACAGGAGGCGTGTCCCTGGCAAAGAAGAATTGTTGTTGCGGCAGGCGTAATTCTACCCACGGGTTGCCCATCGCGCACGGCGAGGCCGGCGTGCGCGGGTGCAGCGACAAGCGCGTTGACCGGTCTCAGGCGGCGTTGTCGATCAGCGGGTCGGCGGCCTGGGCCGCTTCCTCGGCCAGCCAGTCGAGGAAGGCGCGCACCGGCGGATGGCGCTCGCGGCCCGGCACGCAGAGGGCGGTGTAGCGCGCGCCGGGGACGTTGATCTCGGGACGGTAGGGCAGCAGCAGGCCCTTCTCCACGCTTTCGGAGACCAGCAGCGAGCTGGCCAGCACCAGCCCTTGGCCGGCAATCGCCGCCTGCAGGGCGTAGAACTCCTCGTCGTACTCGCGCTGCACCGCGCCGGCCAGCAGGCACTCCTCGCCGGCCGCCTGGCACCAGGCCTTCCAACCGCGCTCGTAGAGCTCGGAGTTGTGCCAGCGCACGCCGATCATTTCCGGCACGTTCACGTCGGCGGTGGCCACCAGGGCCGGTGCGCCGTACACCGCGAAGCGTTCGCCGAGCAGGAACTGGCTATGCATGCGCGGGTAGTCGCCGAAGCCGTAGCGGATCGCCAGGTCGACGCTGGCGTCCTGCTGCAGGTCGAGCAGTTCGCACTGGCTGTCCAGGCGCAGGCGGATGTGTGGGTGACGCGCGTAGAAGCGCCCCAGGCGCGGCACCAGCCAGAGCGCGGCGAAGGCCGGCGTGGTGGAGATCGTCAGGCTGCCGGCGCTGCGCTGCGGGCGCAGGCTGTCCACCGCCTGCGACACCTCCAGCAGCGCGCCGTGGAGACTGCGGAACAGCCGTTCGCCGGCCTCGGTCAGGCGCACCTGGCGCGGCAGGCGCTCGAACAACGGCAGCCCGAGCCAGTCCTCCAGCGCGCGGACCTGGTGGGATACCGCGGTGGGGGTCACCGACAGTTCCTGAGCGGCGGCCTTGAAACTCAGCTGGCGGGCGGCGGATTCGAAGGTGCGCAGGGCCGGCAGTGGCAGGTTGGCGAACATGGCGTTCTCCACGGATGAGTTGAATTCATCTGGATGCAGTTCCCCTCAGTTGTTCGTCCATTCACCGGGAAATAGCTTTGGCGGCAACAGAGAGGCTCATTCAGGGCCTTTCCAGTGTACATCCGGTTGAAGGAGTTATAGATGAACAGGATTCTTGCCATTCACGCCAGTCCCCGCGCCGAGCGCTCCCATTCCCGGCGCCTGGCCGAAGGCTTCCTCGCCGCGTTGCCACAGGCGCGGCTCACCCGCCGCGAAGTCGGGCGCGCCGATCTGCCCCATGTGGGCGAGTCCTTCATCGCGGCGGCGTTCCATCCCGAACCGCAGAACCGCCCGGCGAGCATGCAGGCTGATCTGGCGTTGAGCGACGAGTTGGTGGACGAACTGCTCGACCACGATCTGCTGGTGATCTCCACGCCCATGTACAACTTCAGCGTGCCCAGCGGGTTGAAGGCCTGGGTCGACCAGGTCGTCCGTATCGGCCGCACCTTCGACTTGCACCTGAAGGAGGGCGAGGCGCAGTACGAGCCGCTGCTCAAGGGGCGCAAGGCGTTGATCGTCACCAGCCGTGGCGGCGCAGGCATGGGGCCGGGTGGTGAGCTGGAGTGGATGAACCATGCCGACGCCTGGCTGCGCGTGGCGCTGGGTTTCCTCGGTATAGAAGACGTGCAGGTGATTGCCGCCGAGGGTGAAGAGGGCAATCCCGAAGCCTTCCGCGCCTCCTGTCAACAGGCTGAAAAGGCCCTGGCCGACCTCGCCGAGAGCGAGTGGGCGCGTGCGTGATGGCTTGGGCGATGTTGATGGTGGCCGCGGTGTTCGAGGTGATGTTCGCGGTGTCGATGAAGTATGCCGAGGGCTTCACCCGGCCCCTGCCGACCGTGGTGACGGTGCTCGCGGTGATCGGCGGGATCTTCTTCCTCACCCTGGCGATGCGCCAGTTGCCGGTGAGCATCGCCTACCCGGTGTGGACGGCCATCGGCACGCTGGGCACGGTGTTCTTCGGTTTCCTGCTGCTGGGCGAGGCGCTGACCCTGACCAAGCTGGCGTCGGTCGCCCTGATCGTGGCTGGCGTGGCCGGGTTGCGGGCCTGATCGCCTGTGGCTGATTCTTGGTGGTAAGGTGCCGCGCATTCTCCACGACGGCACCGAACATGAACGACAAACCGAAGAACCCGCTGCATGGCATGACCCTGGAAGCCATCCTCAACCAGTTGGTCGCGCAGTACGGCTGGGACGGCCTGGCCAAGCGCATCGACGTGCGCTGCTTCAAGAACGACCCGAGCATCAAGTCCAGCCTCACTTTCCTGCGCCGCACGCCCTGGGCGCGGGAGCAGGTTGAGGCGTTGTTCGTGAAGTCTGTCCAGGGCAAGTGAGGGGGGCTCTTGTAGGAGCGAGCTTGCTCGCGAACCGCCTGATGCCTTGGGGGCCGGGTGGGGTTCGCGAGCAAGCTCGCTCCTACAACCCCCTGGTGGCGTCGGTGCGGGATGTGGGAGCTGGGCGAGTTGACGTCAGTGTTCAGCGCCAGCTCACCCGCAGATTGTCGATCCGCTCCTGGCACCCGGTGCTGATCCCCGGTTCCAGGTAGCTCGCCAGCATCGGCGCCATGCCCTTGAGCACTTGTACCGGCAGGGCCGAGGTGAATTTGAAGTTGTCCGACTCGCTGCCGGCCACGTAGGCGGTGAGGGTGCCGAAGTGGCGCGGGCCGAGGTAGAACACGAAGGTCGCCGTGCGGTTCATCGCCTTGGAGCTCTTCACCCAGCCGCTGCGGGTCACGCTCTCGATGCGGTTGTCGCCGGTGCCGGTCTTGCCGCCCATCACCAGGGCGCTGCCGTCGGCCAGCTTGAAGGTGCCGGACAGGCGCCGCGCGGTGCCGGCGTCCACCACCCGGGACAGCGCGGTGCGCAGGGCCTGGGCCACTTCCGAACGCATCACCTGGCGCCCGGTGTTCGATTGCGGGCCGAGGCTGGTTTCGTACGGCGTGTTGGCGGCGAAGCGCAGGCTGTCGATGCGCAGGGTCGGCAGGCGTACGCCGTCGTTGAGGATGATCCCCATCAGCTCGGCCAGCGCCGCCGGGCGGTCGCCCGAGCTGCCCAGCGCGGTGGCCAGCGACGGCACCAGGTGGTCGAAGGGGTAGCCCAGGCGTTTCCACTGTTCGTGCAGGTCGAGGAAGGCTTCCACTTCCAGCATGATGCGGATGCGCTTGTCGCGCGCGTACTTGTGCCGCGACTTGAACAGCCAGCCATAGACCAGCTTGCGTTCCTCCGCGCTGGCCGCCACCGCGTCGGTGAAACTGGCCGCCGGCTGCCGTTGCAGGTAGCTCAGCAGCCAGAGTTCCAGCGGGTGCACACGGGCCACGTAGCCCTGGTCGTTGAGGTCGAAGGCGCCCGGACCGTAGCGCGTGTAGAGGTCGGCGATGCGCTTGTCGGTCAGTTTGTCGCCGGCGTACTTGCCTTTCTTCAGGCGCTCCTGGAGGAAGGCGCTGAAGGTCGGCAGGTCCGCCTGCGGCTGCAGGTAGCGGTGGATCGCCGCCAACCGCACCGGCCAGGCGCGCAGGCCGTCGAGGAAGGTGTCGAGGCGTTCGTCGGTGGTCTTGCCCTTGTACTTCTGCCAGAAGCGCAGCAGGTAGACCTGGCTTTCCTTGTCGACGAAACGGTCGAGGTAGTCGCGGCGGCGCGGGTCCTTGTCGTCGGCCAGCACGGCGACCTTGCTGCCGGAGTTGGCATAGATGTCATGCCGCACCAGGTCGCGCAGCAGGCGCACGAAGGGCAGGTTGATCGACTCGCGCAGGGCGTCCTGCAGGGTCGGGATGCGGCCGTTGTCCTCCTTGCGGAAGTTGCTGAAGGTGTGGATGCCGCCGCCGGTGAAGAAGCTCTCGTAGGGGCTGGCGGAATATTTGCGCTGCATGGCCGCGGCCAGCATGTCCGGCAGGTTGCGGTCCTTGGTGGTGAGCAGGTAGTCGACGGCCCAGCGGCTGATGAAGTCCAGCGGCTCCACCGGCACTTTCCTCAGCTCGGCGGCCGGCAGCGCCGCGTATTGCCGGTGCAGCTCGGCCACGGTTTCCAGGTAGCTCGCCAGTACCCGCAATTTGGCGGTGGAGCCCAGTTCCAGCTTGCTGCCTTCGTTGATGTCGAACGGTTGCTCGGTGTTGTCGGTCTGCACGCGCACGCGGTTGCCGCTGGGGGTGCGCTCGAACAGGGTGAAGCTGTAGCGCACATCCCGGGTCTTGTCCTCGGACAGCAGGTGTTCGCCGAACAGCCCGATCTGCGCGGCGAACGCCGGGTCGGAGAGGCGCCGCAGGTAGGCGGTGACCTGCTCCTGCAGCTCGTGCTGCAGGGTGGTGCTGAAGGACAGGTCGAAGCGGTCCAGGTCATACAGCGGCACGTCGAGCATCCCGGCCATGCGGGTGCGCGCCAGGGTCACGCCCTTGTTGTTCTCCAGCGGGGTGACGGTGGGCTGGTTGCGCGGATCGCGGAAGGCCAATTGCTGGTTCAGCGCCGCATCGCGCAGCGAGGTGGCGATGACGCCGGACTGGGCCAGCAGGCGCAGGTAGCTGTCGGTCAGCACCGACAGCTGGTCGCGGCCACGTGCCAGGTACCAGGAGGGGCGGCGGTGGGCGATCATCAGCGAGACGACCTGGCGCAGTGCCTTGCCCTGCTCGACCAGCGAGACGCCGCTGGCCGGCGGTGCGTTGAGCAACTGGTTGACCTGCTGGTAGTCGGCGCCGTACCAGATCCACAGGCCATCGGGCAGGCCGCTGACTTCGCCGTAGCCCGGCTGCGCCGAGAGCGGCACCGAGTTGAGGTAGGTGAGCACCACGTTGCGCCGTGCCAGCAGGTTTTCCGCGCCGCCCTGGTAGGTGCGCACGCTGGCCGATGCCATTTGCCGCAGCTTGTCGGCGATGGAGTTGGTGCGACCGTCCTCGGAGTGCCGGTACTTTTCGATCTGCGTGGCCAGGGTGCTGCCGCCGGGGGCGTGGTTGCCCATGCCGACCATCTTGCCCAGTTGCGCCGCCGAGGCCTGGGTGAAGCGGCTCCAGTCGATGGCCGGGTTCAGGTAGGGGCGCTGGGTGTCCAGCAGGTCGCGGTTCTCGATGAACAGCAGGCTCTGCACGATCAGCGGGGAAACGCTCTCGAAGTTGGCGTACAGCCGCTGCGGATAGCGGAAGTTGTAGATCGGCAGGCCGCGGCAGTCGGCGATGTCCACGCCGGCCTGGGACTTCTCGGGGTAGGGCGGGAACAGGCCGTGGCTGGCGTACTGCATCAGCGGTGCGGAGAAGCGCGCCTGACTGAGGGTGATGTAGTTGCGCTGGTGCAGGCGATCGAGGAAGGCCGGCAGCTGCAGGTAGCCCAGGCGGCGGTCGAACGGGCCGTTCTGCGGATACACCACCTCGCTGCTGGGGCCCTGCGCCAGTTTCCAGGTCAGCTCGCCGGCGTAGCGCGCCAGCTCGCGCGCCTGCAGTATGGACGTACGCGCCTCGTAGAGCAGGGCGGCACCGATGGCGGCGAGCAGCGGCAACAGGAAGAGGAACAGCAGCAGGAAACGATGATGATGAACTTTCGTCGGGGAAATACCGGGCTCCGAGCGACCCGGTTGAGCTGCACTGTGCGTACCGGAATGCTTCGAGCTATCCATTTCACGACCTGCCCATGCTCAGACAACAGCCTAGGTAAGCGGACTCCGCCCACGTGACGACCGACGCCCCTCCCGACGCCGCGAAAGCCCTGGGACAGCGGCTTTCCTAATTTCCAGCGTAGTCGGCGGCGGGAAATCTGCGCGCCTGGAGTACCCTTCCAGGCCCACCGGGTTGATTTGCCGACGGCCAGCAGGTGCAATGGTCGGGTCTGCCAGGTTTTGCCGTACCGTGCTCCAGCGTCGGTAGACCCTCACTTCTTCGACAGGACTTTCCGGCCATGCGTTCGTTATTTCTGCCCGTTGCGTCCCTGCTGCTGGTTTCGTTCGGCGCCGTCGCCGCGCCCATGCCGTTCTACAAGTGGCAGAGCAGGCTGGACGGCCGCTATACCTGCCAGCAGACCTCGCCGGGGGACGGTTGGCAGAAGGTCGGAGGGCCGTTCCGCGACGCCGGCTGCCGCGAGATGCTGCCACAGGGACCGTCGACCAAGGGGCTGGCGGTGCCCAAGGCGTGGAAGACGCAGTAGCCGTTGCCGAGGGGCCGAGGTTCACGCCTGTGTGGCAGGTTTGCGCAGGATCGAGAGAGTCCATTCCTGTTTCGATAGCTGGGCGGGGTTCGCGAGCAAGCTCGCTCCTACGAAAGGCGTGCCGGAGTCCACCTGTAGGAGCGAGCTTGCTCGCGAACCGCCCGACACCAGCGCCGCGATTCGCAAGGCATGGTTCATCGCATGCACAGCAGGAGGCTTCCGTGACCGACCCGAGCGCCCGCATCCGCCACAGTTGGCAGGCCAACGCCGACGCCTGGACCCGCGCCGTGCGCGAGCAGCGCATCGAGAGCCGGCGCCTGGTGACTGACGCGGCGATCCTCAGCGCCGTCGCCGCCGGGCCGGCGCGCCGCCTGCTGGACATCGGCTGCGGCGAAGGCTGGCTGTGCCGGGCCCTGGCGGAGCGCGGCAGCCAGTGCGTGGGGGTGGATGCGTCCGCGCCGCTGATCGAGGCGGCCCGTCAAGCGGGTGGAGGACGCTTCGAGGTGATGGATTACGCCGGCCTGATCGCCGAGGGCGAAAGCTTGGGCCGCTTCGACGTACTGGTCTGCAACTTCGCCCTGCTCGACGAATCCATTGCGCCGCTGCTCCTGGCGCTGCGCGAACGCCTCGACCCCGGCGGCCGCCTGCTGATCCAGACCGTGCACCCCTGGTCCGCCTGCGGCGACGAGCCCTATGCCGATGGTTGGCGGCTGGAAACCTTCGCCGCCTTCGGCGAGGCCTTCAGCGCGCCGATGCCCTGGTTCTTCCGTACCCTGGAGTCCTGGCTGGCGCTGCTGGCCGGTAGCGGCTGGCGTGTGCGGCAGTTGCGCGAGCCGCGCCATCCCGAGAGCGGCAAGCCCGGCTCGCTGCTGCTGGAGGTGCAACCGCTGGGCGGCTGGGTAGGACCGGGTTGCGCCTGACGCGACGAATCGTCTCTACGCCTTTGGTCAAATTGCACCCGATTGGGGCAGACGTCTTCGGTGGACTTGTGTACATTCGGCGGCGACCTCAGCCGTGGTCCTCCCGCAATGCCCACGTCCGCTTCACAAGAGCGGGCAGCCTCTTCCGGTGTGCCGTCCTGGAATTGCCAGACACTTCTCCCTCCGTGCCGAACGGCGCGGTGGCGAAGCCTTTTCGGTGGTTCCGCATCCCGACTGCACTCAGAGTCCGTGGCTGATATTCCCCAAGAACAAAATGAGGTTGCATCACCATGTCGTCCCACGATCTCCAAAGGGATCTCAACGAGCGGCACATCCGTCTCATGGCCCTGGGCGCCTGCATCGGCGTCGGCCTGTTCCTCGGTTCGGCCAAGGCCATCCAGATGGCCGGCCCGGCCATCATGCTCTCCTACATCATCGGCGGTCTCGCCATCCTTGTGATCATGCGCGCCCTCGGCGAGATGGCCGTGCACAATCCCGTGGCCGGCTCCTTCGCCCGCTATGCGCAGGACTACCTCGGCCCGCTGGCCGGCTACCTGACCGGCTGGAACTACTGGTTCCTCTGGCTGGTGACCTGCGTCGCGGAGATCACCGCGGTGGCCATCTACATGGGCATCTGGTTCCCCGACGTGCCGCGCTGGATCTGGGCGCTGGCCGCCCTGGCGAGCATGGGCACCATCAACCTGGTGGCGGTGCGCGCCTTCGGTGAGTTCGAGTTCTGGTTCGCCCTGATCAAGATCGTCACCATCGTAGCCATGATCCTGGTCGGCGGCGGCATGATCCTCTTCGGCCTGGGCAACGACGGTATCGCCACCGGCATCTCCAACATCTGGAGCAACGGTGGTTTCATGCCCCACGGCATCAGCGGCGTGCTGATGTCGCTGCAGATGGTGATGTTCGCCTACCTGGGCGTGGAGATGATCGGCCTCACCGCCGGTGAAGCGAAGAACCCGCAGAAGACCATTCCCGGTGCGATCAACTCGGTGTTCTGGCGCATCCTGCTGTTCTACGTCGGCGCGCTGTTCGTGATCATGTCGATCTACCCGTGGAACGAGATCGGCACCCAGGGCAGCCCCTTCGTGATGACCTTCGAGCGACTGGGCATCAAGACCGCCGCCGGCATCATCAACTTCGTGGTGATCACCGCCGCGTTGTCGTCCTGCAACGGCGGCATCTTCAGCACCGGGCGCATGCTCTACAGCCTCGCCCAGCATGGCCAGGCCCCGGCCGTGTTCGCCAAGACCTCCAGAGGCGGCGTGCCGCGCAACGCACTGCTGCTGTCCATCGTCGCGCTGCTGCTGGGCGTGCTGCTGAACTACCTGGTGCCGGAAAAGGTGTTCACCTGGGTGACCTCCATCGCCACCTTCGGTGCGATCTGGACCTGGGCGATGATCCTGCTGGCCCAGCTCAAGTTCCGCCGTGGCCTCTCCGCCGCCGAAGCCGGCAGGCTGCAGTTCAAGATGTGGCTGTACCCGGTCAGCTCCTATCTGGCGATGGCCTTCCTGGTGCTGGTGGTGGTGCTGATGGCGTTCTTCGAGGACACCCGCATCGCGCTGTACATCGGCCCGGCCTTCCTGGTGCTGCTGACGGTGCTGTACTACGCACTGAACCTGGCGCCCAAGGGTGAGCAGGGCGGTGCCGCCAGCCGCGCGTAAGCGATGGTTGCGTGAATGCAAAGGGCCTCTTCGGAGGCCCTTTACTTTTGTGCGCCTTTCAGCTTCGGCCCTGAAAGGGGCATGCGGACGTGTATCTGGAGGGCTTCACACGCCGGAGCAGGGGCGGATCGCGTCCTTCGTGGGAGCGGACCTGTCCGCGGAATCCATCGCGGATGACTCCCGGTTTCCAATGGGGGCCGGAGCTTAGCGCCTGTGTCGATGTGGACTCCGCCCGTGATCCGCCGGTGGGTTTGGTGTGGTGGGTTCGCGAGCAAGCTCGCCCCTACAGGTTGAGTTCGGTGCCAGCCGGTTGCGCTTGCGAAGGCGGCGTCAGGTCGCCAGCAACGGCGGCATGGGGCAGTCGAGAATGTCCGCCACGGCGCGCATGAGCTCGGCTTCGGCGGGGCTGATGCGGCCATCGTGCTCGATGCAACGGGCCATTGCCTTGAGTAACTGCGGCTTCTGCAGTGGCCGCAGGTGTTCCAGCCGCTTCAGCGCGCCTTCCAGTTCGCGCAACCGGCCGGCGGCCGGCAGCGGCCGGGGCGTGAAGGGCAGGCCGCCCCAGGCATCGGCGAAGGCCTGTTCGACCTGTGGATCGCGGCTTTCGCCGACGCGGGCGAGGAAGGCCAGCAGTGTCGCGGACTCCTCGGCGAGCTCCGCCAGCGGCATATTGCCGATCGTCCCGCTGCCCGGCCGCAGGTTGCGTTCGACGATCCGCAGCAGGGTCCACTCCAGCAGTTTCACCGCGCCGTCGAACTTGATCAGCAGCGCCATGTTCTCGCGCAGGGTGAGGAAGCCCTGGACGTCGAACTGCTTCAGCGCCGGCATGGCCAGGTCCAGCAATGGCAGGCGCTGGCCGGGGTCGAGGTGCAGCAGCGGCTCCTCCAGCAGGTCGAGCTGTAGCGCCAGGCTCAGGTTCAGGCGCTTCTTGATCTCTTCCAACTGGCGCGCGCGCTGGCCGGGCTCGCTGTCCAGCAGCAGGCCGTAGATCAGCGCCTCGGCGCCTTCGCTGTCATGGGCGGCGCGCTGCAGGCGCTCGTCCAGGCGCTGCAGGGTGCTACGGGCTTCCAGCAGGTGGGCGGCAGTCGGTGCGCCGACGGCGGCGACCGCCACCTCCACGGCGCTGGGCTGGTATGGCTGGCCGGTGACGGCGGCGGTCCAGGCTTCCTTGCTCATCAGCGCTACGTCCAGGCGCGGCTCGAATTTCGGGTAGCGGCCGTCCCAGCCCGGATCGACGCGGCGGATGCGATCCTTGAGCGGCGGGTGGGTGTCGAACCAACTGCTGCCCACCCCATCGCCGAAGTACAGGTGGCTGAACTCGGCGGCGCGCGGCGCGCTGAGCAGGGCGCCCAGCGGGTTGCCGCCGATCTTCTTGAGCGCGCCGGCGATGGTCGAGGGATCGCGGGTGAACTGCACCGCCGAGGCGTCGGCCAGGTACTCGCGCTGGCGGCTCACCGACGCCTTGATCAGTTGGCCGAAGAAGGTGCCGACGTAGCCCAGCACATAGAGCACCACGCCGGCGCCCAGCACCAGCAGCACCACGCTGCCGCCGCCGTTCTTGTCGTTGCTGCTGCTCCGGCTGCCGACGCGGATGCCGGTGCTGGTCTCGCTCCAGCCGCGCAGCAGCATGCCGCCGATCAGGCCGAGCAGGAGGATGCCGTGCAGCAGCGCGGTCAGCCGGGTGTTGAGCAGCATGTCGCCGTGGTGGATATGGCTGAATTCGTGGGCGATCACGCCCTGCAGCTCGTTGCGTTCGAGCTGCTCGATGGCGCCACGGGTGATGCCGATCACCGCATCGCGCGGGGTCAGGCCGGCGGCGAAGGCGTTGATCGAGCCGTCTTCCAGCACGTACACCGGCGGCACCGGCGACCCGGAGGCCAGGGCCATTTCCTCGACGACATTGAGCAGGCGGCGCTCGTCGGCGTTGCTGGCGCTGAGGTTGAGCAGGCGGCCGCCCAGGCTCTCGGCCACCACCTTGCCGCCGGCGCTCAATTGCACCTGCTTGTACAGCGCGCCAAGCACGACCACGCCGACGATCACGGCGGCCACCGACAGGTACAGCTCCGGATCGGGCAGGGAGGTGCGCGAGGTCAGGTGCAGCGTGGGCTCACCCAGGTAGCGCCAGAGCCAGCCCAGCGCCAGGCTGGTGATGATCACCAGGCAGGCCACCGCGATGGTGAGCAGCAGGACCAGGCGCCCGGTCTGCCTGCGGGCGCGGTCCTGGTGTTCGAAGAAATTCATCGACGATCAGGTCAGAAGGCGACTTTCGGCGCGGCCTGGATTGCCTTGCTGTCCTCGTACTCCAGCAGACTGGCGTCCTTGCTGTGGCCGTAGGTGGTGGCCAGGAAGTTGGCGGGGAACGACTGGCGGTAGGTGTTGTATTCCATCACCGCATCGTTGTAGGCCTGGCGGGCGAAGGCGACCTTGTTCTCGGTACTCGACAGCTCCTCGCTGACCTGCTGCAGGTTCTGCGAAGCCTTGAGGTCCGGGTAGGCTTCCAGAGTCACGTTGAGGCGGCCCAGGGCACCGCCCAGGGCGCTTTCCGCGCTGGCCAGCTGGGCCATGCGCGAGGCTTCGCCCGGCTGGCTGGCGGCGGCCTTGAGGCCGGCGACGGCGGCGTTGCGCGCGGCGATCACGGCTTCCAGGGTTTCCCGCTCGTGCTTGAGATAGGCCTTGGCGGTTTCCACCAGGTTGGGGATCAGGTCGTAGCGGCGCTTGAGCTGCACTTCGATCTGCGCGAAGGCGTTCTGGTAGCGGTTGCGCAGTGCCACCAGGCGGTTGAACACGCTGATCAGCAGGAAGATCACGCCAGCGATGATGGCCAGGGTGACGATCGACGAAACGCTCATGGGATGTCCTTATCGACAGGCGATTGAGCGTCGATCATAGCGGAAAGCCAGCAAAGCGGTGCTCGTCCTTTCCCCAATATGCAGGACCGTCCTCAACTGTAGGAGCGAGCTTGCTCGCGAACCTGCCCGGTACCCAAGCTGTCAAGCGGTTCGCGAGCAAGCTCGCTCCTACATAAGCGTTACGGTGCTTTTCAGCGATTCAGGTACTCGGTGGTGGACACCACTTCGGCGTAGGCAAAGGCCAGGGCTGCCATGTAGGCCGCGTGAACCTGCGCGGCCGGCACCTTCACGCCGTTGAACTCCAGGTCCAGGGTGGCGCAGGCATCGTGCAGCACGGTGACCGGGTAGCCGAAGTCGGCGGCCGCGCGGGTGGCGCCGTCAACGCACATGTGGCTCATGTGCCCGACGACCACCAGCGACTCGATGCCGTGCTGGTCGAGGATGGCCTTCAGGTCGGTATCGCGGAACGAGTTGACGAAATGCTTGAGCACCACCGGCTCGCCGGGCAGATTGGCTACCTTGCCGTGGATCTTGGCGCCCTCGCTGCCGGGGGCGAAGAACGGCGCGTCGGCGCTTTCGAATTCGTGACGCACGTGCACCACCAGATCACCGCGCTCGCGGAAGGCGGCGAGCACCCTGGCGGCCTGGTCGGCGGCGGCCTCGATGCCGACCAGCGGCCATTTGCCGGAAGGGAAGTAGTCGTTCTGGATATCCACTAGGATGAGCGCTTGCTTGGCCATTTCCGAAGTCCTTCTTGAACGTTGAGTGGTGAGGAAGTGGAACCAGTATGGTTCGCCGCGCGCTGCGGGGGGATCAGGCGGAACGACAATAACCGGGGGAAAACTGACAATGGTTGTGCAACGGAGCGTCGTCGAGATCGGGTTGCTGCTCTACCCCGGTGTGCAGGCGGCGGCGCTGCATGGGTTGACCGACCTGTTCGCGGTGGCCGAGCGGATCGCTGGCGAAGAAGCCGCGCAGCAGTTGCCGGCGCTGCGCGTCAGCCACTGGTCCGGCGAGGACGGCGGCGAGCCCCGGCGTATCTTCGACACGCGCCCGGACGTGGACAGCCGGCTGGTCGCCGTGCTCGTCCCTCCGGCGCTGTTCGGCCTGCCGGATGCTGAGCCCTTGCGCCATCTCACCGAATGGCTGGCCGCGCGCCATGCGCAGGGCGCCATCGTCGGTTCGGTGTGCATCGGCGGGCTGCTGGTGGCCGAGGCGGGCCTGCTCGATGGGCGTTCCGCCACCGCCCACTGGAGCGGGGCCGAGGCCTTCGCCCGGCGTTTTCCCAGGGTGCGCCTGGAGGCGCACAAGCCGATCGTCGATGATGGCGACCTGATCACCTCCGCCGGGCTGATGGCCTGGTCGGACCTCGGCCTGCGCATCGTCGACCGCCTGCTCGGCCCGAGCATCGCCAACCGCACCGCACGCTTCCTGGTGGTGGAACATAGCGACAGCGCCCAGCAATGCGGCAGCAACTTCGCGCCGCTGCTGGGGCATGGCGACGCCGCGATCCTCAAGGTGCAGCACTGGTTGCAGGGCAATGGCGCGGTGGACGTCAGCCTCGCCGTCATGGCCGCCCAGGCAGGGCTGGAGGAGCGCACCTTCCTGCGCCGTTTCCGCGCCGCTACCGGACTCAAGCCTACCGAGTACTGCCAGCACCTGCGGGTGGGCAAGGCGCGCGAGCTGCTGGAGTTCACCAACGGTACGGTGGACCACATCGCCTACACCGTTGGCTACCTCGATCCAGGCTCGTTCCGCAGCACCTTCCGCAAGATCACCGGCATGGCGCCGAGCGACTACCGCAAGCGCTTCGGCGCCAAGCCGGGCTAGGTCGCGCTCAGGGACTGACCGATGGCGTGTCCGCCGCCTGCTGCAGCATCTGCGCGAGCAGCGGTGCATATTCCGCGTCGGTCATCGCCGGGTGCACCTGCAGGTGCATCAGGTCGGTCCACTGCAGCATCCAGCGTTGCACGTCGAGGGGGTTCTCGGCTTCCGCCAGGCCGAAGCCGAGCATGTGGCCCATGGCGTGCCAGCGACCGACCAGCTTCACGCCGGGCGGCGGCTGGCCGCCGGTCTTGAGGAAGCGCTGGATGATCCTGTCGCGGTTCTCGATGGGGATGGTCCAGTTCACCAGATAAAGCATGTCGCACCTCCGGCCCGGCTCCGGGCTTCGCTGGACGCGGACCCGAACCGGCGACGCCGCCAGAGCCGCGCCTGTGTATCCCAGGCGTGACAGTCTCCGGCTGGGAGCGGCGTTCTTCCGACAGGCATAGCAGCAGCCAGCGAAGCGGGAGCGGCCGCTGATCGGCGGTCGTCAGGGCAGGTGATCGACGGTCAGATCCAGCGATCATTCTCCGCCGTGCGTTCGCCGCCCTGGTCGCCGGTGTTCAGCACGCCGCGCGGTTCGATCAGCATCACCTGCACCTCGTGTTCGGCATAGGGCTTGTGCTCGACGCCGCGAGGCACCACGTAGAGTTCGCCGGCTCGCAGGGTCAGCGGGCCGTCGCGGAAGTCGATGCGCAGCTCGCCGTCGAGCACGATGAAGGTCTCGTCGGTGTCGGCGTGGCTGTGCCAGACGAAATCGCCGTGCAGCTTCACCACCTTGAACTGGTAGTCGTTCATCTCGGCGATCACTCGCGGCTGCCAGGTCTCAGTGATGCGGCCGAGCTTGTCCTGCAGGTTGATCGGTTGGCGTTGGGTCACGGTGGTTTTCTCCTTGGGATCGTTCTGTCCAAACTACTGCTGGTCCCTGGAGCGGTCTTGCAGGAACTTGCGCTTCGGTGTGGCTCCCCGTGTTGCGGTTGGTCTCCGGGCAGCGCTGAGCAGCGCAAAGCGGGCGACTATGCTCAGAACCTCGCGCCCTTTTCGCCGGAGATCGCCATGCCCACGCCCGCTCCCATCGCCCGCCCCAGCGTCATTCCCTGCCTGCGCTACCGCGATGCGCCGCAGGCCATCGACTGGCTGTGCGCCACCTTCGGTTTCCAGCGGCAGCTGGTGGTCGCCGATGACCACGGCGGCATCGCCCACGCGCAGTTGGCGCTGGCCGATGGCAGTGGGCTGGTGATGCTCGGGTCGCTGCACGACAATGAGTACGGCCGGCTGATGCGCCAGCCCGACGAGATTGGCGGCTGCACCCAGAGCATCTATGTGGTGGTGAGGGATGCCGAGGCGCTGTATCGCGCGGTAGTGGACGGTGGTGCGCAGATCGTCATCGACATCAAGGACGAGGACTACGGCGGCCAGGGTTTCACCTGCCGTGGTCCGGAAGGGCACATCTGGAGTTTCGGTACCTACGATCCCTGGCACTGATCCTGCGCTTTTGCGCCGCTCCCGCAACATCCTGTCCAACCCCCGCGCTTGACGCTTTCGTCCGCCGAATGTTCAGATTCGCCCCGTTTCAGGTGCCCCCCGCCGCCGTGCGTGGGGTGAAACGGGAAGCCGGTGCGTCGCCCTCGTGCGATCAGTCCGGCGCTGCCCCCGCAACGGTAAGCGAGCGGAGCATCCACTAGGCCACTGTGTTCAGGCATGGGAAGGCGGATGTTTCATGATCCTCGCAAGCCCGGAGACCGGCCTGGAACCTGTTTGGCAAACCCGCGGTGGGCGGGCGTGAGCCGGTTCCCGGGGCGCGCTCGTTCCGGGTGTCGCTGCGCCGCCTGCGAAATCCCGATTTCGAGGCGATCACCTTGCAACTTCCTATCTATCCGAACCGGCGTGCCCTGCGCTGGACTCCCGTTTTCTCCCTCTGCGTCCTCGGCCCGCACCTGTCGGCGGCGCCGCTGGACCTGGCCGATGAAATCGTCAACGCGCCTTCGGTGGAGTCCACCACCGTGGCGGACATGGCCCGCTACGGCAGCAAGCTGGAGGTCATCGACCGCCAGCAGATCGAACGCGCCGGCCCCAGCGCCGACATCACCCGCGTGCTGCAGATGTACGTGCCCGGCCTGTTCGTCGCGCCGAAGAACGGCCCGTTCGACTACGGCACCTACTCGCTGCTCGGCGGACGCAACGACGACACGCTGATCCTGCTGGACGGCGTGCGCCTGAACAACCGCCTCTACGGCGGCATCTACCTCGACACCCTGCCGACCACCGCGGTGGAGCGCATCGAAGTGCTCAAGGGCGGCCAGGGCCTGCTGTTCGGCACCCAGGCGGTGTCCGGGGTGATCAACATCGTCACCCGCAGCGCGCGCAGTCGCGAGGCATCCGGCGAGGTGAACCTCGGCCTGGACACCTTCAAGGGCCGCAGCGGTGATGCCCGCGCCGAGAAGATCGTGCACAACGGCCTGGGCGACCTCGGCCTGATGGCCTATGTCAGCCACAACCGCTCCGACGGCTACCAGCCGTACCGCGACCAGGACATGACCAGTACGGTCAGCGACAAGCGTCGCTCGTACGACGTCAACGTGTTCGGCGCCAAGGCCATCCAGGCCATCGGTGAGGCCTCGCGGCTGGAGCTGTTCTACCAGTACGCCGATGCCGAACTGGACTTCGCCCGGCCGACCTCCAACCACCACACCAGCAACAACCGCGTGCAGCAGATCGCCACGGCGACCTTCCAGCAGAGCGTCGGCGACGATTTCAGCTGGTTCGCCAAGACCCACCTCAACGATTGGGACACCCGCTACGACCGCGTCTACAACCTGCAGGGCGGCGGTACCCAGGTGCTCAATCACAACGACTACTGGGGCTTCACCGACTGGGGCACGCAGCTTGAAGGCAAGGCACGCTTCGGCGGTGGCCACGAGCTGGTCTTCGGCAACGACAACCAGTGGTACAAGGGCCAGGACGATGTGCTGATCATCGACAACGACAAGGCCGAATCCCATGCGCTCTACGCCCAGCTGCGACCGAACATCGAGGCGCTGCCCGACTGGCACCCGAGCCTGGGCGTGCGCCGCGAGGAAATCTCGGGCGGTGAGGGCGCCACCGTGTGGATGCTGACCTCGCTCTACGACCTCACGCAGCAGCTCAAGCTGCGCGGCCAGTTGGGCACCGCCTTCAAGTTGCCCACCGCCGAGCAACTGTTCGTCAACGAACCGGGCGACGAAGTCGGCAACCGCGACCTCAAGCCCGAGCGCAGCCGCAACGCCGAACTGGGCCTGGACTACACCGGCGAGCTGTTCGACCAGCCGTGGAGCGGCAGCGTCACCCTGTTCCGTCGCGAGATCACCGACCTCATCACCCTCGCCGGCGATCAATGGGTGAACGGCAATGGCGAGATCACCGTGCGTGGCGTGGAAGCCAACGGCCAGTGGCAGTTCGGCCGGCACTGGCAGCTCTCCGCCGACGCCACGCGCAATCGGGTGGACAGCCACGACGGCGTGACGGTGAACAACATCCCGCACTTCTTTGCCCGCCTGCGCCTGGGCTATGACGACAGCCTCTGGGGCGCCGGTCTTGCCGCGCGCTACGTCGGCTCCATCGTCAGCGCCCAGGACGACGACTACGGCCACTACAGCGTGCTCGATGGCGATGCCTACCGCTACCTCGACGGCGCCCGCGCGCATCGCCTGAGCCTGCTGCTGGAGAACCTGCTGGACCGCGACTACGCCACCGGCCGCAGCAGCAACGGTATCCGCCAGGTGGACAACCTCGGCCGGCCGCGCACCGCCGAGCTGCGCTACACCTTCAGCTTCTGATGAAGGCCATCCTGCTGGTCGGCCCGCTGGCCGGAGCCCAGGGCGAGCGCCTACTGCGCGAGGTATCGGCGCGCCTCGCCGGCGTCGAATGCATCGACACCGGTGAGGGTTTCGATTCGCTCTGGGGGCGGGTGCGCGAGCTGTTGGCCGAGAGTATCGAACTGCTGCTGGTGGACCTCGAACCGACCGCCGACGGCGCCTATCTCGAGTGGCTGCGCGCGGAACTGGCTGCGCTGTGCGGGGAGCATCCGCAGGCGCCGTTGCCGAAGGTCACCGCTTCGGCGCTCGGTCGGCGCGGGCTGGATGTGGCGGCGGTGCTGACGGCGATTGACGATCCGGCGCAACAGCTGGACTGCCAGGGCGTCGGCGAGGTGCCGTCGCAACCGGACTGGTCCGCGCCGCCGCCGCATCGCCGTCACCTGTTCCTCTGCACCGGGCCGCGCTGCGTGCGGCGCGGCGCGCTGCCGTTGTGGAAGACCCTGCGCCGCGAGTTGATCCGCCTCGACCTCTACGAGAACGCCGAGGGCGCCCTGCTGACCCGCACCGGCTGCCAGTTCCCGTGCAATCGCGGGCCGCTGCTGACGGTGTATCCCGAACGTGTCTGGTATGGCCTGCGCAGTGACGAGCAGGTGTGCCGGGTGGTGGCGGAGCATCTGCGTGACGGCGTGCCGGTGGCGGAGCTGCGGGTGGATGAACTATGACGCACTCGCGCTTCGTAGGAGCGAGCTTGCTCGCGAACCGCTGGATGCAGGGAGTTGGGTTCGTCGTCCTCCTTCAACGGCTCCTCACCCTAACCCCTGCCCGGAGGGAGATGGGACCGTTCGGTGCAGGGGAAGGCCGAGCTTTCAGCCGGCATAGGCTGCTCCTTCTCCCTGAGGGAGGGGGTCGGGGTGAGGGGCGAATCCCGGCACGGACTTCCCAGGAGCGTAGTAGCGGACTTCGTCCGCGATGTTTCAGAGCTGGCGCTGTTCGCGAGCAAGCTCGCTCCTACAGGTCAAGCCTGGCGCTTGGTTTGGCGTTGATTCTGGGGGCGGTAACTGCTTCCGCCCAGGACTACCGCAACTGCGCCCAAACCTGGCGAATCGACCACCCGCCGCAACGCATCCTCGCCCTCAACCAGCACGCCGCCGACCTGCTGCTGGCGCTGGGCGCCAGGGAGCGGCTGATCGGCGTGGCCTACATCGATGACGATCTCGACCTGACCAAAGGAAGCTATCGCGGCGTGCCGCTGCTGTCGCGCCAGTATCCGTCGGCGGAAGCGGTCTACGCGCAGCAGCCGGACCTGGTGGTGGCTGGGTTCGCCTCCGCCTTCCGGCTGGGCAACCTGTCTCGCGAGGAACTGGCCGGCCACGGCGTCGCCAGCTACCTGCTGGATGCCGGTTGCGGAGTTTGGCAGGACGATCTGTTCGCTGGTGTCGAGACGGACCTGAAGACTCTGGGCGATCTGCTTGGCGAGCAGGAGCGGGCGCAGGATCTGATCCGCCGGCAGCGCGCCGAGCTGGCCGAAGCGCGCCGGCTTTCGAC
The DNA here is from genome assembly GCF_054720805.1 of Pseudomonas sp. MT3. NCBI lineage: Bacteria > Pseudomonadati > Pseudomonadota > Gammaproteobacteria > Pseudomonadales > Pseudomonadaceae > Pseudomonas > Pseudomonas sp. MT3. Next base: position 58,513 of record NZ_JBTVPY010000017.1, on the reverse strand, counting down.
CGGCCGCCAACTGCTGGACGTCTTCTACCTCGATAGCGCCAGCAACGGCCTGGAGAGCCAGGGGCGGCGCGGCGTGGTCACTCAGTTGCTGCACGCTGCCGGCGCGCACAACCTGTTCGAGGATGTCGACCTGGGTGGCTTCACCGCCAACAGCGAACAGCTGCTGGCGCGCGATCCGGACGTGATCCTGCTGGCCGATGCACTGTGGTCCACGGCCGGGCAGAAGATCCGAACGTTGCGCGCCGACCCGGTGCTCTCGCGCCTGCGCGCCGTGCGCGAGGGGCGCTTCGTGGCCTTGCCTTTCACCCACCTGTTCCCCGGCGTGCACAGCGGGCAGGCTGCCCGCGAGCTGGCGCAGGAGCTGGGCAGGTACTGAACGCCGGCTCGTCTGTTCGCCAGCCACTGTTCCTACCCAAGCGCCGGAGCCCGTGTTAGAAAGCGCCCATCGATCATGCGGAGACTGTCATGGGCAAGTTGCGCGTTGGGGTGATTTTCGGTGGGCGTTCGGCGGAGCACGAAGTGTCCCTGCAATCGGCGAAGAATATCGTCGACGCGCTGGACCGCGAGCGTTTCGAACCGGTGCTGGTGGGTATCGACAAGGAAGGCCGCTGGCACCTCAACGATGCCTCCGACTACCTGCTCAACCAGGAAAACCCGGCACTGATCGCCCTCAACCGCTCCAACCGCGAACTGGCCGTGGTGCCGGGCAAGGCTGAGCAGCAACTGGTGGAAACCGGCAGCCGCCAACTGCTCGATCACGTCGATGTGATCTTCCCCATCGTCCACGGCACCCAGGGCGAAGACGGTTGCCTGCAGGGCCTGCTGCGCATGGCCGACATCCCCTTCGTCGGCTCCGACGTGCTCGGTTCGGCCATCTGCATGGACAAGGACGTGAGCAAGCGCCTGCTGCGCGACGCCGGCATCGCCATCACGCCGTTCGTCACCCTGACCCGCGCCAATGCCCCGCGCACGTCGTTCGACGAGGCGCAGCGCAAGCTCGGCCTGCCGCTGTTCATCAAGCCGGCGAACATGGGTTCCTCGGTGGGCGTGAGCAAGGTCGAAGACGAGGCCGCCTACGACGAAGCCGTGCGCCTCGCGCTGGCCTTCGACGACAAGGTGCTGGTGGAGGCCGCCGTGCAGGGCCGCGAGATCGAGTGCGCGGTAATGGGCAACGAGCAGCCCATCGCCAGCGGCTGTGGCGAGATCGTCGTGGGTAGTGGCTTCTACTCCTACGACAGCAAGTACATCGACGAGGATGCCGCCAAGGTCGTGGTGCCGGCGGACATTCCCGCAGAGGCCAGCGAGCGCATCCGTCAGCTTGCCGTGGAGGCCTTCCTCGCCCTGGAGTGCTCGGGGCTGGCGCGGGTCGACGTGTTCCTCACCGACAGCGGCGAGGTACTGGTCAACGAGCTGAACTCGCTGCCCGGTTTCACTCGCATCAGCATGTACCCCAAGCTCTGGCAGGCCGCCGGGATGACCTACAGCGAGCTGGTCAGCCGGCTGATCGACCTGGCCATCGAGCGCCACGCCGCGCGCCGGCATCTGCAGACCAACCGCTGATCCGCAACCTGGCTCCTGCTTCTGCGCTACCCTGTGTGCCCGTCGTCCGGTTTCGGGCGGCTGGCCCCGTGTCGCCATGACAATCGCGAACATGACAGCCGCAACAAGGAGCACGAGATGAACACTGTGGTATTCGCCGACGGCACCGCCGTTCCCGCCATCGGCCAGGGCACCTGGCGCCTGGGCGAGGACAGCTTCCAGCGCAAGCGCGAAGTCGCCGCCCTGCGCGAAGGCATCGAGCGCGGCCTGACCCTGATCGACAGCGCCGAGATGTATGGCGAAGGGGGCTCGGAGGAAGTGGTTGGCGAGGCCATCGCCGGGCTGCGCGACCAGGTCTTCCTGGTCAGCAAGGTCTATCCGCACAATGCCAGCCGGCGCGGTATCCCCGAAGCCTGCGAGCGCAGCCTGAAGCGCCTGCGCACCGACTGCCTGGACCTCTACCTGCTGCACTGGCGCGGCCAGTATCCGCTGGAGGAAACGGTGGAAGCCTTCGAGCGCCTGCGCGAGGCCGGCAAGATCCGCCGCTGGGGCGTGTCCAACTTCGACCTCGACGACCTGCAGGAACTGAGCGAGCCGGCCTGCGCCACCAACCAGGTGCAATACAGCCTGGAGGAGCGCGGTATCGAGTGGGACCTGCTGCCCTGGTGCCAGGAGGAGCGCATGCCGCTGATGGCCTACTGTCCGGTCGGGCAGGGCGGTCGCTTGCTGCGCCATCGTACCCTGGCCGAAATCGCCGGCCGCCACGACGCCACCCCGGCCCGCGTGGCGCTGGCCTGGCTGATCCACCAGCCGGGCGTGATCGCCATTCCCAAGGCCGTGGAGCCGCTGCACGTGCGTGACAACGCCGCCGCGCTGCAACTGCGCCTGACGCCCGAGGACCTCGAAGCGCTCGACGCCGCCTTCCCGCCGCCCACGCGCAAGCGGCATCTTGCGGTGGTCTGACGCCCTTGCGAAGCGCGTCCCCGGTCGTCGCCGCGAACGGCGCGGCCGGGGCACGGTGCTAGCCTTGCCCGATGACCGGACGCACCGGCAAGGAGGGCAGCACAGATGAGCAATTACACGGCGGACAGCGCCGCCATCAACCGGGTCCTTGCGGATTACGTGGAGGGCATGACCTTTGCCGACGAGGCCAGGTTGCGCCAGGCGTTCCATCCGTCGTGCAAGATCATCGGCAACTACCACGGTGACCTGGAGTGGGCCTCGCTGGACGATTTCATCGGCGCGATCAAGGCCGAGTCGCCGCCGCCGACCGGGGCTCCGCCGGTGTGGGAGCTGAAGTCGCTGGATGTCACCGGCGACAGCGCGGTGGCGAAGGTGACGGACGACTTCCTCGGCATGCACTTCACCGATTACCTGTCGCTGCTGCGCATCGGTTCGCAGTGGTCGATCATCAACAAGCTCTACTACCTGCACCCGTGACGTGGAACGCATCGACCTGCACGGGACGCCGGAAACGCTGCTGATCACCTTCTATGCCAAGGCGAAGGAGAGCGAGCTGGCGGACAGCCTGCTGCACGACCACGTCGCCCGCCGGGCGCTGGACCGGGTCGACTATGACTTCGCCCGCCTGCACATCGGCCGTGCCGGGCAGATCGGCGTGGTGCTGCGCGCCAAGCTGTTCGACGACTGGGTGCGCGACTTTCTCGCGCGCCACCCTGCGGCGGTGATCCTGCAACTGGGCTGCGGCCTCGACAGCCGGGTGTGGCGTATCGATCCGCCCTCCACGGTGCAGTGGTTCGAGGTGGATTTCCCCGAGGTGATCGCCCTGCGCGAGCGCCTGTATCCGGAGCGGGAGAACTGCCACCTGGTATCCAGCGCGCTGACCGAGCCGGACTGGTGGCGCGTGGTGCCGGTTGGCCAGCCGGTGCTGATCGTCGCCGAGGGTGTGCTGCCCTATGTGGAAAGCGATGCGCTGCCCTGGCTGCTGCGCGCGCTGGTCGCCCATTGCGGCAGCGGCGAGCTGATCTTCGACGGCTACACGCGGCAGGGCATCCGCTGGATGCAATACCATCCGATGATTCGCAAGACCGGCGCCATCCTGCACTGGGGCATCGACGACAATGCCGAACTGGAGGCGCAGGTGCCCGGCCTGCGTTTCGTCGACGCCGTCGAGCCCTACGACGAGGCGCAGATCGCCCGGATGTCCCTGGGCGTACGCCTGCTCTACCGGATCACCCTGGCGATTCCGGCGCTGCGGCGCATGGGGCGGCTGCTGCGCTATCGCTTCGGCTGAGCGTGGCCGGTGTCGGGGGCGGCTGCTTTACTCAAGGGGCCATGAAGATGCCTGACAGGAGCTGTCGATGAAACTCGAGCCGCTGATGACCATGAGTGTGAAGGCGAGCGTGCCGCTGGAGATCGGCCGGGTGCCCCACGGTCAGCGTTTGATCTCGGCGGCCGGCGGGGGGACCTTCCAGGGGCGGCGCCTGAGCGGCGACGTGTTGCCCGGCGGGGGCGACTGGATCCTGGTGGATAACGATGGCGGCTGGCACCTGGAGGTGCGCCTGGTGCTGCGCACCGACGATGGGGCGCGGATACTGATGCAGCATAACGGGCTGCTGGTGGCCAATCCGAGGGTCATCACGGCGGTGTCCCGGGGCGAGAGCACGGAGTATGGCGATACCTATTTCATGATCCAGCCGCGCTTCGAGGTCGGGGATGAGCGCTACCGCTGGCTGAACCATCTGCTCGCGGTGGGCGAGGGGCGGCTGGGACCGGGCTGGGTGGAGTACCGGTTGTATTCACTGGCCAATGGGGTGAGCGACGAAAGTCCGTAGTTGTCACATACGGCGGGCAGAGTGTGCGTACCAGGGTTCTGGAGACGACGCCATGCCGCTGCCCCCCGACATGCTTCCCGGTGACAAGGTTGTGTTGTTCGATGGCGTCTGTCGCCTCTGCACGGGCTGGAGCCGCTTCCTGCTGCGCCATGATCGCGACCGGCGCCTGAAACTGTGCAGCGTGCAGTCCCCGGAAGGCCAGGCGATCCTCGACTGGTTCGGGCTGCCGACCGACTATTTCGACACCCTGCTGTACATCGACGGCCACTGCGGCTACGAGCGCAGCGAAGCCTTCCTGCGGGTGATCGGCCAACTGCCGGCGCCGTGGAACTGGCTGCGCGTCCTGTGGCTGGTGCCGATGTCGTTGCGCGACGGGCTCTACGACCGTATCGCCCGCAACCGCTATCGCCTGTTCGGCCGCGAGGACCGCTGCCTGATGCCTTCGGCGGAGTACCGGGGCCGTTTCCTGGGCAATGGGTAGCGCGGCCCTGCCGGTGGCCGTGAGGCAGCGGGCAGGCGAGCTCCACCTGGCGTCGAGCGTTCGAGGCGACGGATCAATGGAGAATAGGTTACCAATGCGATTAAATATCATTTATGATCGACGGCTGCCTACCCACTCATCCGTTCGCGCTGCCATCCATGTCCGCCAAGCCGTCTTTACTCGCTGCGCTGGTCCATCACTACGATGAGTTGGTGGAGCATGTACGCCGCCGTTTCGGGGACCGTGGATTTGCCCAGGAAGTGGTGCACGACGTTTGCGTGGAGATGCTGGAGCGCTCCGAACGGCACGGCATACAATCGCCGCTGGCGCTGCTGCGGAAGATATCCAGCGACCGCGCGGTGGACCGTTACCGTAGCGAGCGCCGCCGGCGCGCGCTGACGGCCCCTCTGGTCGAGGCGGCCGAGCCGGTTTGCCCGGCGCCTTCGCCCTATCGGCACTGCGAGTCCGAGCGCGAACTGGAGCGTTTGGTCGAGGCGATCGAAGCGTTGCCGGTCCGTTGCCGGATGGTGTTCGTCATGCACAAGATCCACGGCCTCCCGCAGGGCGAGGTCGCCAGGCAGATGGGCATATCCCTGAAGACGGTAGAGAAGCACCTGCGCCTGGGCATGCTGGCGTGTCGCGCGCATCTGGAGCGAAAAGGATAATCGCCGTGAGTGCATCCGGTCCGAACAAGCAACCCTTCCAGCCCGAAGAGGACGTCCTGGAGCGTCACCGCGACCTGCTCCGCGAGCGTTTCCCCCTGCCCGTGCCGAAGCCGCGCAAACCCCGTGCGCCCTTGGCCGGCGTAGCGTCGTTGCTGCTCATCGCGCTGCTGTTCTGGCTGGACCCCGCCTACCGTCACGAGCAGTTCGCGACGGAGCCGGGGCAGCGTCGAACCCTGGCGCTGGCCGATGGCTCCCATCTGACCCTCGACGGCGGCACCCGCGTGTCGCTGGCCTGGCACCTTCGCTCGCGCCGCGCCGAGTTGCAGGACGGGCAAGCCCTGTTCGATGTCTCCAGGGCGCGCCTGCGCCCGTTCCAGGTCCTCGCCGGCACCACCCGGGTACAGGTCAAGGGCACGCTGTTCAATGTGCTGAATGCGGGAGCGGACGTGCAGGTGACCCTGTTGCGTGGCAGCGTCCTGGTTGGCGCGGGGGACAGCGAAGCGCACCTTGCGCCCGGGCAGCAGACCATCACGCATGACGGGCGGCTTTCCGCTCCCAGAACCGTGGACACCGCCACAGCGACGGCCTGGCAGGACGGCAAGCTGGTCTTCAAGCGTACTCCGCTGAAACAGGCGCTGGAGGCGATGCAGCGTTACCGGGGGCCGAGGATTGTCCTGGACGATCCGGAGCTGGCCGACCTGCCGATCAACGGGGTGTTCAAGAGCGAGAACGTGGAGTCGCTGCTCAAGCTGCTGCCGGGTGTCCTGCCCGTCGAACTGAGCTTCGATTCGGATGGCACGGCGCACCTGCAAAGGCGACCTGCGAAAAAATAATCAGGTGCGGAGGTAGGGTTTTGCCGTTCGGGCAGCGGCATGGAGGGAAACCAGAATCATTCACAAGGAATCCCTCCCCATGCGCGCCCCTGTGCCCCGAGCCCTGTTGTCGCTTTCCGTGCTGGCCGGCAATCTGTTGCTGGCCGCCTATGCGAGTGCCCAGGACACCTTCACCCTCGACCTGCCCAGCTCCAGGCTGGAACACGCCCTGAACGACCTGGCCAGGCAGTCCTCGTCGCAGATCCTGTTCGCCAGCGATATCGCCAATGACCGGCCCAGCCCGACGCTGAAGGGCAGCTACACCCTCGAGCAGGCCCTGCAGAAGCTGCTGGAAGGCACCGGGCTGCACGCCGTCGCCAAGGAGGATGGAACCTTCATCATCGTGCCGGGGACTGCCACCGGGCAGAACGTCCAGGCGGAAGCGCCTGCCCCTCTCGCACCGATGGTGATCACCGGCGATGTGCTGGGGAATGCCAGCGCGCCGGAGGTCATCAGCTATGCCGGCAGCCGTACCCTGGTGGATTCCGCCCAATTGCAGAAGCCCAGCGTGCGGGGCGTGGACGATGCGCTCCAGCGCGTGCCAGGGGTGAAAATCTTCGACGAGACCGGTACGGGTGCACTGCCGCAGATTGCCGTCCGCGGCCTCTATGAAAGCCGCAGTGGCCGCATCCAGGCCCTGTCCGACGGCATTCCGCTGGCGCTGGCGCCCTATGGGCAAACCGGTCTTTCCCTGTTTCCGGTGACGCTGGCGATGGTCGATCGAATCGACGTGGTCAAGGGCGGCGCGGCCGTCCAGTACGGCCCCAACAACGTCGGGGGCGTGATCAACTTCATCAGCCGGCCGATCCCGCGCACCTGGGAAACCAACCTCAAGGAGAAGGCGACCTTCTACCCCGGAGGGCGGCAGCTGTGGGACACCTATGTCGGCACCGGCGGCTTCCTGACCGACAACTTCGGCCTGCAACTGGACCTCAATACGCTCAGCGGCGAGGCCGGGCGCGAGCATTCCGATACCGATGTGCAGAACTACCGGCTACGCGGACAGTGGAATATCGACGACTACCGCGATCTGAGCTTTGGCGTCCAGTACTACAAGGCCGACATGGACCTGGCCGGCGCGCTGTCGCCGGAGGACTATCGACACGATCCGCGCCAGTCCACCCGTCCGCTTGACCGCTTCGAAGGCGATACGACGCGAGTCTGGGGCACCTACACCGAGCAACTGGGCAGCATCGGGCCCTTCGACTCGGTGGAGTTCAGCTGGACCAACTTCGCCCACGACAGCTACCGCAACTTCGTGGTCGGCCTGCCGTTCACCCCCGATGCGTCGCCCCTGACCCGCCAGGATGGCCCGCGTGACTTCAAGGTCTGGGGCAGCGAGCCGCGATTGAGCCTGAGCATCGACGACGAGCAGGTCAGCCAGACCTGGCTGGTCGGGGCGCGCTACGTCAGCGAGGACATCGATTACAAGGTGAACAGGCAGAGCCTGGCGACGGGCGTCACCACGCCGTTCCGTGATTGGAAGTTCAACGATGACGCCCAGGCGGTCTACCTGAGCAATGCCATCGGCCTGATGGATCGCCGCCTCACCATCACGCCGGGGGTGCGTTATGAAAACGCCCGCATGGACTATGACGACGGCCTGACCCAGGTCCGCAAGGACAACCGATCCGAAGAGTGGCTTCCGGGGCTGACCGTCGGCTTCCAGGCCACGGACGAGTGGTACCTGTATGCCAATGCCCAGAAGTCCCTGCGCCCGCCGCAAGTGACGCAGATCGTGAAGGAGGGGGATGTCGGCGCGGAACTGGCCTGGAACTATGAAACCGGGGTCCGCTACATCCCCTGGGATGGCTTGCGTGTGGACTTCGGTGTCTACCGCATCGATTTCGACGACCAGATCGTCTATTCGGCGACCACCGACCGCTTCCAGAACATCGGCAGCACCCGGCACCAGGGTATCGAGACCGAGGTGTTCTGGACGCCGGAGGCCTTGCCCGAGCTCAATCTGCACGCCAGCTATGCCTACCTGGATGCAGAGCAGCGCAGTGGGGAGTTCAAGGGGAACGACGTGCCCTATGCCTCCCGGCAGCAGTTCGGTGTGGATGGCCAGTACCGCTTCGCCGAGTTCTGGACCTACAGCCTGGATGGTCTGTATGTCAGCAGCGCCTATACCGACGCCGCGAATAGCGCTGACGAGGATGCCAATGCGACGGTCGGGGAACTGCCAGCCTATTGGCTGTGGAATACGGCGATCCAGCGGGAGTTTCCCCTGCAGGACCAGAGTGTCCTGACGGCGTCGGCCGGTATCAGCAACCTGTTCAATCGCCAGTATTACTTCCGTGGCATCGACACCAGCCCCTGGGGACGGCAGCCCGCCCCCGAGCGCTCGTTGACGCTGGCGGTCAACTACAAGTTCTGAGGCCGGCGGGCGCAACGCGAACTCCCCGTGTGCACCGGGACGCCGCGATTCACGCGGCGCCCCGGTTGGCTTTCGCCTCAGAAACTCTTCGCCACGCTGGCCACCACCGTGGCGGTACAGGCGTCCTTGAAGCCGAAGTTGTTCAGGCATTCGTACCGGGACAGGTCGGTATCGATGTAACTCACCGCCCAGTCCAGCCCCACCAGCTCATGGCCCAGTTTGACCTCCCACTCGTGGTAGGTGTCGCGGGTGTCTTCGCCGCCGGAAAGGTAGAGCGGGTCCTTCGCGTCGTTGCGGCCATAGCGCACGCGCAACTGGAACTCGGCCGGCAGTTCGGCGTTGTAGGCCAGGTAGGTGTAGAGATTGCTCTGCTTCTCGCCGAAATAGGTGGGGTAGTCGTCACCGTAGTAGGCCGCCAGCTCGAAGCCATAGGCGTGGAGGATGGCGTACACGTCGCTCTGGTTGAACTGGCTTTCCTTGGGGTAGCTGTACTTGAGATAGCCCAGGTCCAGGGCGACATCGTCGTTGGCCTGCCAGTACCAGCCGACGTAGTAGTCCATTTCCTGGCGGGTCTTGTAGTCGTAGCCGTAGTCGACGTTGGAGGTCCAGGCCCCCAGGTACGGGCCGCTGGCATGCTGCAGGGTGAGGCCGAGCTGGGCGGCCGGATCGCCCTGGGTCTGCGAGATGCCACGGGTGCGGTAGTCGCTGAGCAGCGCGGCGTCGATCTGCAGGGCGAAGTCCTGGCTGAGCTCCACGGCCAGGGCGGGGGGGAGCGGCGCGCAGGCGAGCAGCGCGCCGATGAGCCATTGCGGGCGGTTCATGCGGTTGTCCCTTTGTTGTGATTGTCTGTGGGGCAGGGCGAAAAGGCCCGCGCAGCGCCAGCCCTCCCGGCGTCGTCGGGGGCTTGGAGGAAGGGCTGGGCTGGCGGGCAGGGCGCCGGGGGTGTTCAGGTCCCGGCGCAGGAGCCCGGCTCGTCAGAGAGCCGGAGCGTCGTCGGCGCGGTAGACTTCGCGGCCTTCGAACAGGGTGTGCAGCACGCGGGCTTCGGCCAGTTGCTGCTCGGGCACGCTGAACACGTCGCGGTCGAGGACGACCATGTCGGCCTGCTTGCCGGGGGCCAGGCTGCCGATCTTCCGCTCCAGGCCGATGGCCTGCGCGGCATTGCGGGTGTAGGCGTAGAACATGGTCTGGCGGTCGACGCGCTCGGCGGCATTCAGCACGCCTTGCTCGCCCTGGCGGGTCACCGCCTGGTAGACGGCCTTCAGCGGGTCCGGGGTGGATACCGGCCAGTCGCTGGCGCCGGCGATGGTGGCGCCGTTGTCCAGCAGCGATTTCGCCGGGTACATGTAGCGATAGGCGTCGTCGGCGATGTAGGGCTTCACCAACTCGACCGTGTAGGGCTCGGCGGTGGCCCAGTCCAGTTGCATCGAGGCGATCACGCCCAGCGACTTGAAGCGCGGGAAGTCCTGCGGGCTGACCAGTTGCAGGTGGGTGATCGAGTGGCGGATGCCGCTCTGCCGGTCCTTGCGCGCCTGGGCGATGCCGTTGAGCGATTCGCGCACCGCGCGGTCGCCGATGGCGTGGATGTGCACCAGCCAGCCACGGGCGTCGGCGGCGCTGACCAGTTCGCCGAAATGCTGCGGGTCGATCAGCAGTTCGCCGGGCTTGTGGCTGTTCTTGTAGTCTTCCAGCAGCGCGGCGGACTGCGCCGGGAACTCGATCACGCCGTCGGCGAAGATCTTGATTCCCGGCAGGGTCAGGTTGGGGATGCCCTGGAACTGCTGGCGCACCTTGTCCAGCACCGCGAGATCGGCCGGACGGCTCTTCGGATTGGCCACCAGCAGCGCCGCGACGTGGGCGCTGAGCTGGCCGTCACGGGCCAGGTCGCGGTACACCGGCAGCACGCCGACGCTCTTCTCGGTGGGCGTGATGTTGAACAGCGCCTCACCCGGTGCGCCGTTGGCCGCCGGGTCCATCCAGGCGGTGATGCCGAGGCTGTTGTTGTACTTCACCGCGGCCACGCCCGCACGCTTCATGGTCTGGGTGTCGGCGACGGGCATGGCGGCCGCGGCCAGGTCGAAGCCGGAATCGACGAGGAAGCCGGTGGGATTGAAGTGCTTGTCGTGGGCGATGTTCTGCTGTTCCAGGGCGCTCAGGCCACGCAGGCGCTGCGCATCGAGCCCGGCGCGCTTGAGCATGGCGGCGTTGGCCCAGGCGGTGTGGTGGTCGCTGCCGATCAGGATCACCGGCACGTTCTCCCACTCGCCGTGGTTCAGGCGCTGCGCCAGGCCCTCGGACTGGGACCAGTAGGTGGAGTTCATGCCGTTCATCACCACCACGTCGCCCGCTATCGCCCTGCCGCTGTCGCGGTCCTTCTTCAAGCGCTTGACGAAGGCGTCGAGGTCCATTTCCTCATCCTGCAGGCTGGCGGAGATCAGCTCCAGGCCACCGAAGATGGAGTGCGAGTGGCTGTCGATGAAGCCGGGCATCAGCACCTTGCCACCGAGGTCGACGACCTTGCTGCCGGCGTCGCCCAGGGCGCGGATCTCGTCGTTGGTGCCCACTTTCAGCACCTTGCCATCGGCCACCGCGACCGCCTGTTGCAGCGCCTGGCCCGGCTCGGCGGTGAAAACCTTGCCGTTGAGCAGGATCAGGTCCGCGTTCTGTGCCTGTGCTTCCAAAGTGCCGAGCGCGATTGCAACGGCCAGCGCGCCTTTGAGCAACGTGTGCATGACTTCCCCTTGTGTACCGGTTGATTTTTATTGGTCTGCGCAAGAGGCTATCGGGGCGGCCAGCGGCCAGGAAGGCGCAACGGCTCATAACACTTGTGAAAATCTGGAAATAATATGGACAAGTTCAGCAGCCTGACGATGTTCGTTGCCAGCGCTGAAACCGGCAGTTTCAGCCGCGCAGCCGAGCGACTGGGCAAGACTCCCTCGGCCGTCACCAAGGCCATCGGCCTGCTGGAGAGCGAACTGGGCGCGCGGCTGTTCGAGCGCACCACGCGCAGCATGTCGTTGACCGAGGCCGGCCAGCTTTACCTGGACGGCGCCCGCGAGGTGCTGGAGCGGATGCGCGAGACCACCGAGGAGATCGCCCAGTTGCAGCACAGCCTGCGGGGCGTGCTGCGCATCACCGCGCCGCTGCTGTTCGGCCCGGCCTTCCTCGACCAGGCTTGCGCGGACTTCCTCGCCCTGCACCCGGACGTACGCCTGCAGGTGGACCTCTCCGACAGCTACCTCGACCTGCTCGACGGCCGCTACGACCTCGCGTTGCGCATGGGCAACAGCGACCTGCCGGGGCTGATCGCGCAGCCACTGGCGGAAAGCCGCATCGCTGTCTGCGCCAGTCCCCTGTACCTGGCACGGCGCGGCACGCCCCAGCATCCGCGCGAGGTCATCGAGCACGACTGCCTGATCTACCGCCACCCGGCGCTGGACGATCGCTGGTGGTTCGACCTGGACGGCGAGCGCTACTCCACGCCGCGCAGCGGACGCCTGAGCAGCGACAACCAGGCCATGTTGCTCACCGCCTGCCTGGCCGGACACGGCCTGCTGCCGTGCCCACGCTGGAGCGTGCTGGATCACCTGCGCTGCGGACGGCTGGTCACGGTGCTGGATGCGTTCTACTTCGAGCCGGACACCTTCGGCTCGCAGATCCTCGCCGTGTACCCGAGCAACCGCCGGGCCACGCGCAAGATCCATGCGTTCATCGAACACCTGCGCGAGGCGCTGCGGCGCACCGGTATCCTTTGAGGCGCTACAGGCTGTCCGGCTGCGCCTGGCATGCCCCGTCCGGAGGATGCTTCGGGCGGCATCGAGTGGGAAGTTCTTGATCCTGCACAGGAGCGGCGTAGCGTGATCGGTGTATTGTGCGTCGGCGACTTGCAGCGACAGACTGCCAGCGCCAGAGGAGCCGTGTCATGCCCGAATCTATGAGTTTCAACCGCGCGCTGGTGGAGAAGTACGACCGCCCCGGCCCGCGCTATACGTCCTACCCCACCGCGCCGCAGTTCCACGGCGCCTTCGCCGCCGACGACTACCGCGCAGCGGCCCGGCGCAGCAACGAGGCACCGTCCAAGCCGCTCTCGGTGTACATCCACATCCCGTTCTGCCAGAGCCTGTGCTACTACTGCGCCTGCAACAAGATCATCACCCAGAAGACCCACCGCGCCGTCGAATACCTCGACTACCTCAAGCGCGAGATCGCCATGCAGGCGGCATTGTTCGACGGTTCGCGCAAGCTCACCCAATTGCACCTGGGTGGCGGTACGCCCACCTACCTGACCAGTGCACAGTTGACCGAGCTGATGGATTGCCTGCGCGAGCATTTCAACCTGGACGAGAGCGACGACCATGAGTTCTCCATCGAGGTCGATCCGCGCACCATCAGCCGCGAGCGCATCGCCGAGCTGCGCGCCCAGGGCTTCAACCGCCTGAGCTTCGGCGTGCAGGATTTCGACGAGAAGGTCCAGGCGGCGGTCAATCGCGTACAGAGCGAGCAGCAGATCTTCGACCTCATCCACGCCGCCCGCGAGGCGCGCTTCAAGTCGGTTTCCGTGGACCTGATCTACGGCCTGCCGCTGCAGACGGTGGAGAGCTTCGACGCCACCCTGAGCAAGATCGTCGCATTGCGTCCCGACCGCATCGCCGCCTACAGCTACGCCCACCTGCCCGAGCGGGTGCGCGCGCAGCGGCTGATCCGCCGCGAGGACATGCCGCCGCCCGAGCGCAAGCTGGAACTGCTGGAACTGACCATCCGCCGGCTGACCGGGGAGGGCTATGCCTACATCGGCATGGACCACTTCGCGCTGCCCGACGACGAGCTGACCGTGGCCCGCGCCAACGGTACGCTGCAACGCAACTTCCAGGGCTACTCGACCCACGCCGACTGCGACCTGATCGCCCTAGGCGTGTCGTCCATCAGCAAGGTCGGCGACACCTACGGGCAGAACGTGAAGGAGCTGTCGCAGTACTACGCGCGCCTCAACGAGGGGCTGCTGCCGGTGCACAAGGGCTACCGCCTGACCGACGACGACCGCCTGCGCCGCGAGGTGATCGGCGCGCTGATGTGTCATGGCCGCGTGGACTACGCACCGCTGGAAGCGCGCCACGGTATCCGTTTCAGGGAGTATTTCGAGGAATCGCTGCAGCAGTTGCAGGAGCAGGTCGGCGACGGCCTGATCGAGCTGCACGGCGATGCGCTGGTGCTGCTGCCCCAGGGGCAACTGATGATGCGCAGCGTGGCGATGGCTTTCGATGCCTACCTGGGCGGTGGGCAGCAGGAGCGCTTCTCGCGGACCATCTGAGCCAGGAAAAGCCCCGGCAACCTGCAGGTTGCCGGGGCTTTTTTTCGTGCCGGCGTCAGCCCGCCGCCGCCTCGAAGCTGTCGCTGCGCGCCATGCGCCAGATGCGCTCGTAGAACTCGCCCTCGATGTTGCCCGAGAGCAGTTCGCCGGGCTTGAGGAAGTAGTGCAGGTGCGAGAACAGGCGGATCTCGGTGGCCGACACGCGACGCACCAGATGCCTGGCTTCCAGTTGCGAGGGATGCTCGATGCCGGCCGCGGCGATCATCTCGGCCAGGCCCTTGAGGGTGTTGCGGTGGAAGTTGCGCACCCGCTCGGCCTTGTCCGGCACCACCAGGGCGCGTTGGCGCAGCGGATCCTGGGTGGCCACGCCGGTCGGGCACTTGTTGGTGTGGCAGCTCTGCGACTGGATGCAGCCGATGGCGAACATGAAGCCGCGCGCCGAGTTGGCCCAGTCGGCGCCCATCGCCAGCACGCTGGCGATATCGAAGGCGCTGACGATCTTGCCGCTGGCGCCGATGCGGATCTTGTCGCGCAGGTTCAGGCCGACCAGGGTGTTGTGCACGAACAACAGGCCCTCGCGCATCGGCAGGCCCATGTGGTCGGTGAACTCCAGCGGCGCGGCGCCGGTGCCGCCTTCCTTGCCGTCGACCACGATGAAGTCGGGGAGGATGCCGGTCTCCTGCATGGCCTTGGCGATGCCCATGAACTCCCACGGGTGGCCGATGCACAGCTTGAAGCCCACCGGCTTGCCGCCGGAGAGTTCGCGCAGTTTGACGATGAAGTCGAGCAGCTCCTTGGGCGTGCTGAAGGCGCTGTGGGAGGAGGGCGAGATGCAGTCCTGGCCCAGCGGTACACCACGGGTGGAGGCGATTTCCGGGGTCACCTTGTGCTTGGGCAGGATGCCGCCGTGGCCGGGCTTGGCGCCCTGGCTGAGCTTGATCTCGATCATCTTCACCTGCGGGTCGACCGCCTGCCTGGCGAAGCGCTCCGGGTCGAAGTGGCCATCCGGGGTGCGGCAGCCGAAGTAGCCGCTGCCCAGTTCCCAGGTCAGGTCGCCGCCGTACTCGCGGTGGTAGGGGCTGATGCTGCCCTCGCCGGTGTCGTGGATGAAGTTGCCCATCTTCGCGCCCTTGTTCAGCGCGCGGATGGCGTTGGCGCTGAGGGAGCCGAAGCTCATCGCCGAGATGTTGAACACCGAGATGGAGTAGGGCTGCTTGCATTCCGGGCCGCCCACGTCGACGCGGAAGGTGCAGGGATCGGCCACCGGCGCCGGGCGGATGGAGTGGGCGATGAACTCGAAGCCCGACTGGTAGACGTCGATCAGGGTGCCGAACGGTTTGTCGGCGCTCTCGTTCTTCGCCCGCGAGTAGACCAGCGCCCGCTGGGCACGGGAGAAGGGCAGGGCGTCGTTGTCCCCCTCGAGCAGGTACTGGCGGATTTCCGGGCGGATGCCTTCCACCAGGTAGCGGATGTTGCCGAGGATCGGGTAGTTGCGCCGTACCGCGTGGTGCTGCTGGCGGAGGTCGATGACGCCGAGCACGCTGAGGGCGAAGGTCAGCAGGGTCAGGGGCCAGACGTGGCCGAGGAAGGGCAGGCTGATCAGGGTAAACAGGATGCAGGCGGCGAAGAAGGCGTAGCGGCTGAGCAGCGACAGGTTCATGGAGTCTCCAGTCGTTGGGCTTATCACGGTCAGGTTGGGTCGAAAGGGCCGTCACAGAGCATGGCAGGTATTGCGCGAACGTGCCTGGACAAAGGGCAAGGCGATGGGCTTTCGGAGGTCGTTCCAGTTCTGGCGGGCACCGACGGTAGCCCGAAGCAGGGGAAAAAGAAAGCTGGCTAACGATTTTTTTCGGGGCTGAGAAAGGGTGTTTCGGGGCTGCAAGAAACGGCCACATCCGTACCTGGGCTGTTCGCGAGCAAGCTCGCTCCTACAGGGTTGGCACCGGCGTGCACTTCGTAGGAGCGAGCTTGCTCGCGAACCCGCATTCAGCCGGATTAACAGGCAATCACGTTGACTGCCAGCCCGCCCTTGGAGGTCTCCTTGTACTTGTCCATCATGTCCCGCCCGGTGTCGCGCAGGGTGTCGATGGCCTTGTCGAGGCTGACCAGATGCTGGCCGTCGCCGCGCAGGGCCAGTTGGGCGGCGTTGATGGCCTTGAGCGAAGCCATCGCGTTGCGCTCGATACAGGGTACCTGCACCAGGCCGGCCACCGGGTCGCACGTCAGGCCGAGGTTGTGCTCCAGGCCGATCTCGGCGGCGTTCTCCACCTGTTCCAGGCTGCCGCCGAGGACTTCCGCCAGAGCGCCGGCGGCCATCGCGCAGGCCGAGCCGACTTCGCCCTGGCAACCCACTTCGGCGCCGGAGATCGAGGCGTTGAGCTTGCACAGGATGCCGATGGCGGCGGCGGTCAGCAGGTAGCGTTCGATGGCCTCCGCGTCGGCCCGGGGGGCGTAGCGCGCGTAGTAGTGCAGCACCGCCGGAACGATGCCGGCGGCGCCGTTGGTGGGCGCGGTCACCACCCGGCCACCGGCGGCGTTCTCCTCGTTCACCGCCAGCGCCCAGAGATCGACCCAGTCCATCGCGCCGAGGGTGCTGGCGATCAGGTTGCCGCTGTCCGCTTCGTTCAACCGGCGGTAGAGCATGGGGGCGCGACGGCGCACCTTGAGCCCGCCGGGCAGGGTGCCTTCGGTTTCCAGTCCACGGCGCACGCAGGCCTGCATTTCGTCCCAGATATGGGCCAGGCCGGCGTGGATTTCCGCCGCGCTGCGCACGGCCAGTTCATTGGCCCACATCAGGTCGCTGATGCGCTTGAACTCATGCTGATGGCACAGGCGCAGCAGCTCCTCGGCGCTGTGGAAGGGGTAGGGCGTGGGGTTGCCGGGCAGGGCGCGGTCGGTGTTGAAGTCGGCCTGGTCCACCACGAAACCGCCGCCCACGGAATAGCAGACGCGCTCGGCCAGCAACCGGCCGTCGTCGTCCAGCGCGCGCAGGTGCAGCCCGTTGGGATGGGCGGGCAGGCTGCCGTCGTGGAAGACCAGGTGCCGCGCCGGATCGAAGTCGATCTCCCGCACGCCGCCCAGGCGCAGGCGACGGCGCAGCAGGATGTCGTCCACCTGTGGCGCCAGGGCGGCTGGATCGGCTTCCGCCGGATCGATGCCGAGCAGGCCTATCAGGCAGGCGCGGTCGGTGGCGTGGCCTTTGCCGGTGGCGCTGAGGGAGCCGTAGAGGTGCACCTCGATCGCCGCCACCCGCTCCAGTCGGTCGTCCGCCCGCAGGCGGTCGACGAACTCGCGGGTAGCGCGCATCGGCCCCACGGTGTGGGAGCTGGATGGCCCGACGCCGGGCTTGAACATGTCGAAAACACTGAGGGTCATGGGGGATTCCTCCTGTCCTCAAGCATGGACCCGCAATGCCGCGGTTGCTCACCGGCTGCTCGACGGCTGGCTGCTTTCTGTAGGAGCGAGCTTGCTCGCGAACAGAATTTCCAGGTATCTCCGCTGGCGCGCGGTTCGCGAGCAAGCTCGCTCCTATAAACGCGTAAGGTGCGATGTCACCCCTGCGCCTGCAAAAACAGCGAGAACAATTCCGACTGCGACTTGATCCCGAGCTTGGCGTACATGTGCTTGCGGTGGACCTTCACCGTTTCGGCGGAAATGGCCAGCTTGCGGGCGATTTCCTTGCTGGAGCAGCCACTGAGCATCAAGCGGCCGACTTCCAGTTCGCGGGCGGTGAGTGGGGTTTCCACCTGTTGGGCGGTGGCTTCCAGGCGGTTCTGCCAGCGCGGCGGCGGGGGCGCTTCCTGCACTTCGCGCTCGAAGGCCATGCGCTGGCGCATCAGCCCGGCGACCCAGGGTTGCACCAGGGCGAGCAGGGCGATCTGCTCCGGGGCGAAGCGGCCCTTGCTGCCCACCGAGCAGCACAGCGTGCGTTCGCCGTCGAGCTGCACGTTGATCTGCACTTCGTCGGCCACCACGTTGAGGCTGAAGTAGCGCTGGTAGTAGTCGGTCTGCTCGAACATTTCCGGGGCCACGTCGTCCAGGCGGAACAAGCCGCTGCCGGGGGCCTCGCGGCTGGCGATGTAGAACGGGTCGAGCAGGTAGAGGCCCCTGAGGTAGTCCTGGAACAGCGGGTCCGGCCCGCCATCTTCGCCGGGACATTCGGCGAACACCTGCGGCCTGCCATTGCTGAAAAGCAGCACTACCCAGCTGTCGAAGGGCACATACTGACCCAGCAGGCGCACCAGCGAGGTCCAGAAGTTCGGCTTGTCCAGCGCCTCGATCAGTTGCCCGACCGAGCGGTGCCAGGCGATGTCCTGCAGGGAAAGGCCCATGACTCTACCCCCGTTGGGTTACCACGCGGGCGTAATTACCCGGTGAGGGCGCCGCCGGCATACTCGGTGAATGCCTTTACGCCGGCGCGGTGCGCATTCTGACCCTTTTGCGGCATCGGGTCATGTCTTCGCGCCCGTCCATGAAACACCCGAGGAGCCCCCATGAAAGTCGAACTCGTTCAACTCGCTGGCCGTGATGGCGATGTGGCCTGGAACCTGGCGCGTACCCTCGGCGCCATCCACGCCTGCGCCCCGGACAGTCAACTGGTGGTGTTCCCCGAAACCCAACTGACCGGCTTCCCCACCGAGGCCAACATCGCTGCCATCGCCGAGCCGATCGACGGTCCCAGCGTGCAGGCCGTGCTGCGTGCCGCACGGGAGAAGAACATCTCGGTCGCCGTGG
This sequence comes from Pseudomonas sp. MT3, assembly GCF_054720805.1. Lineage (NCBI taxonomy): Bacteria > Pseudomonadati > Pseudomonadota > Gammaproteobacteria > Pseudomonadales > Pseudomonadaceae > Pseudomonas > Pseudomonas sp. MT3. Next base: position 39,739 of record NZ_JBTVPY010000017.1, on the reverse strand, counting down.
GTTTTGCCGAAGCCGCCGGCGGCCGCTTCTACAACACCACGCTGCTGGTCACCCCCGACGGTATCGCCATGCAGTACCGCAAGACGCACCTGTGGGCATCGGACCGCGGCATCTTCACCCCCGGCGACCGCTACGCCACCTGCCTGTGGAACGGCATCCGCGTCGGCATCGTGATCTGCTTCGACATCGAGTTTCCCGAGTCCGCACGCGCCCTCGGCCAACTGGGCGCCGAGCTGATCATCGTGACCAACGGCAACATGGACCCCTACGGCCCGACCCACCGCACCGCGATCATGGGCCGCGCGATGGAAAACCAGGCCTACGCCGTGATGGTCAACCGCGTCGGCGAGGGTGACGACGAGCTGGTGTTCGCCGGCGGCAGCGCGGCGGTCGATCCCTTCGGCCAACTGCTCTGCGAGGCCGGCCGCGAAGAGTGCCGGCAGATCGTCGAGCTGGATTTCGAACGCCTGGCCCAGGCGCGCCGCGACTACAGCTACCTGGCCGAGCGCCGCTTCGTACTGCCGGGCGAGATGCGCGAGTACGACGGCGGCCTGCGCGAATTGATCATTCCCACCTGAGTGTCCCATCCGGCTTCTGCGGAGCCGGGGCGCAGGGCCGCGCCGACACAGCGTTGTTCCACGATCGACGGGCGACGAGAGCGCCCGCGAGGCCTGCGGGTGAGCGCAGGCCAGCAACTTTGCGCTGCCATAACAAACACAATGCGGAGTAAGCAGTAATGGCTCGACTGAAACGAACCCTGTCGCTGGGTTCGGTGGTGCTGTTCGGCATCGCCTACATGACCCCGATCATCGTCCTCGGCACCTTCGGCATCCTCGCCGACGTCACTCGTGGCGTGGTGCCTTCGGCCTATCTCGTCGCCTCGGTAGCGATGCTCTTCACCGCGCTCAGCTATGGGCGCATGGCCGCCGCCTTCCCGGTGGCCGGCTCCGCCTACACCTACGTGCGCAAGTCGATCAGCCCGAAACTGGGCTTCCTCGCCGGCTGGGCGGTGCTGCTGGACTACCTGTTCCTGCCGATGGCCATCTGGCTGATCGGCGCGGCCTACCTGCACTCCGCCTTCCCGGCGGTGCCCCAGGCGCTCTGGGTGCTGGCGTTCATCGGCGTGACCACCGCGATCAACGTGGTCGGCCTGCGCCTGGCGAAGAACATCAATGGCGTGCTGATGCTGGTGCAGTTCCTGGTGCTGCTGGCCTTCGTCGGCCTGGCGATCCACTACGTGATGGGCGACGCCAGCCGTCCGTTGTGGACCCTGGAGCCCTTCCTCAAGGAAGGCACCCAACTGCCGCTGATCATGGGCGGCGCGGCCATCGCCTGCTACTCCTTCCTGGGCTTCGACGCGGTCAGCACCCTGACCGAAGAAACCCATGAGCCGCGCAAGACCATTCCGCGCGCGATCCTGCTGATCACCCTGATCGGTGGCGGCATCTTCATCGCCGCCAGCTACTTCGTACAACTGGCGCATCCGTCGCTGGAGTTCCAGAACGCCGATTCCGCCGCCTACGAAATTGCCCGCAACATCGGTGGCGATCTGTTCGTCAGCTTCTTCCTCGTCGGCCTGATCGTCGGCCAGTTCACCTCCGGACTGTCGGCCCAGGCCAGCGCCTCGCGCCTGCTGTTCGCGATGGGCCGCGACGGCGTACTGCCGCGCCCGTTCTTCGGTCGCATCGGCAAGCGCTTCGAGACCCCGGTGAACAGCATCGTGCTGTGCGGCGTGGTGGCGCTGCTGGCGCTGCGCATGGACGTCACCACCTCCACCTCGTTCATCAACTTCGGCGCCTTCCTGGCCTTCAGCCTGGTGAACCTCTCGGTGATCTTCCACTACTACCTGAACGCCGAGCGCCGTGGCCTGCGCGAGCGGGTGCTGTTCCTGCTGTTCCCGCTGATCGGCCTGCTTGCCGACCTGTGGCTGATGGTCAGTCTCGACCACCTGGCGATCTGGCTCGGCGCATCCTGGCTGGCGATCGGCGTGGTCTACCTGGCGGTGATCACCGGCGGTTTCCGCGAGCAACCGCCGGAGATGCACTTCGACGAGGCATAACGGTCTGGCGGGGCTATGCTGGGGGCTCCATGCGGTGCCCGAGGAGCCCCCGCCATGTCCCGCATCACCCTGTACCATTCGCCCCAGACTCGCTCCAGCGGCACCCTGGTGCTGCTGGAGGAGCTGGGCGCCGACTATGACCTCGAACTGATCAACATGAAGGCCGGCCAGCAGCGCCAGCCGGCATACCTGGCCATCAACCCGATGGGCAAGGTCCCGGCGATTCGCCACGGCGAGGCGCTGGTGACCGAGCAGGGCGCGGTCTACCTCTACCTCGCCGACCTGTTCCCCCGCGCAGGCCTTGCGCCCGCCCTGGATGACTCGCTGCGCGGCCCGTACCTGCGCTGGCTGGTGTTCTATGGCTCCAGCTTCGAGCCGGCCATCCTCGACCGCGCGCTCAAGCGCGACCCGCCGCCGCCGGCCATGAGTCCGTACGGCGACTACGACAGCGTGATCAGAACCCTGGCCGCGCAACTGGAGCAGGGGCCTTACCTGCTGGGCGGCCGCATGACGGCCGCCGACGTGCTGTGGGGTTCGGCGCTGAGCTGGACCATCGGTTTCGGCGTGGTGCCCAAACTGCCGGTATTCGAACGCTACGTCGAACTCGTCACGGCGCGGCCGGCTTTCGCCCGCGTGCGCGAGCGCGATGAGCAGTGGGCGGCGGAACACGCCCGGGCCGCCGAGGCCAAGGCGCCGTGATTGCGTCCCAGGCAGGGCGATGGCGTAGCGGCATTCGGGACGTGCCGGGAGATCAGTGCGTGTTTTGCGAAAACGATCTCAAGCTATGTGGGAAGTTTCTTTTTTGCTTGTGGCTTTCTTTGTCAATCAGCGCTGCTGATCAATGATTGCCCCAACGCCGCGTCGATCCCCATCTCGTGGCGTCAGCGGCACCTGACGACGAGAAAGACGTTGCATCCGTTAGCCCCCTGAAGCCCATCCGCGAGGATGGGCTTTTTTCGTTCACTGTTCCTGCGCCCTTCAATCTCAGTCTTCGGAGGACGAAGTGGGAAATATCTACTGTTCGGAAGCCTGAGGTCCATGTGCCTCAGGAAAATGCCGACGATGTAGTCTTTATCCCAATCTTCTGAGGTTTTTTCTTACGCGGATATCTGGGCTTGGAGGTGGCTGTCAGCTGTTGGATCATATGTCCGTGCCCTGTTCCTACAGGGCGCCCTAATGATTGATCGACTAGTCAATCGTTAACGTTCTTGGCCCGCCAGCAATGGCGGGTCTTTTTTTGGGCTCTCCGCAGAGCCTGGGAAGGCGCGATGAACCATGAAAAACGCCCTCTGCCGTTTCCGGAAGAGGGCGTAGTCGGTGCCGCGCGCCGAACTCAGGCGAGAGCTCGTCGCGCAGCGGGTTGATGAGCGACTGGTTCCTGCTTGCTGGCTGCGCTCCTTTCCTCGCGCAGTTCCTCGGCGTCGGCCTGCTCGGCGGTGGACAGGTCGCTGGCGCGGAAGCCGGTGAGCCTGAGCAGGATCAGGGTGCAGGCCAGGGAAACCACCGCGTACATCGCCGAGGCGATGGCCACGCCGACGATGCTGCCGGTGCTGTTGAGAATCCACTGGGCGAGGACCGGCGTACCGCCGCCGATCAGCAGCGAGCAGAGCTGGTAGGCCAGCGACAGGCCGGTATAGCGGACGCGGGCGGGGAAGGCGCGGGCCAGGATGCCGCCCACCGCGCCGTAGAACATCGCGTGCGGCACGGTGGCCAGGCACATGCCGACGGCGGCGATCCAGTAGATCTTGGTTTCCACCGCGAAGAACATCGCCGGCATCAGGATGAACTCCGGCAGCACCATCAGGCAGACGGCCTTGCGCATGTCGATCCGCGAGGTGAGCAGCGCGCCGATCGGCTGGCTGATGAACTGCACCACCAGGGCGATGACGATGATGCTGAGGAAGGTGCCCTGGCTGTAGCCCAGCGTCTTGGTCGCCCAGGACAGGGCGAAGGTGCTCTTGAAGTAGGTGACGTGGATGATCGGCAGCACGCCGGCGCCCAGCAGGACGATCCGCCAGTGCTTGCTCAGCACCTCCGCGATCGGCAGCTTCACGGTCTTCTTCTGTTGCAGCAGGCGCTTCATGTCTTCCGACTCTTCCAGGCGGAGACGGATGACCATGCCGATGATGACCAGAGCCGCCGAGAGCAGGAAGGGAATGCGCCAGCCCCAGAGGATGAACTCGGAGGCCGGCAGGCTGCTGAGGGCGAAGAACACCACGGTCGCCAGCAGGTTGCCGGTGGGCGAGCCCTGCTGGGCGAAGGCGGCGTAGAGGATACCCTTGCCCTTGGGCGCGCTTTCGCTGGCGATCAGGATGGCGCCACCCCATTCGCCGCCCACCGCGATGCCCTGGATGATGCGCAGCACCACCAGCGCGATCGGCGCCCATACGCCGATGTCCGCATAGACCGGCAGCACGCCGATGCAGGTGGTGGCGATGCCCATCATGATCAGGGTGATCACCAGGGTGTTCTTGCGGCCGATCCTGTCGCCGAGGTGGCCGAAGATGATGCCGCCGAGCGGGCGGGCGATGAAGCCGGACCACAGCGTGACGAAGGACAGCAGCGTGGCCAGGCCCGGGTCCATGTCGCTGGGGAAGAACACCTTGCCGAATACCAGTGCGGCGGCCAGGCCATAGATGTAGAAGTCGTACCACTCGATGGTGGTGCCGATGAAGGAGGCGATACCCGCCTTGCGGGCCTTCTTGTGGAGGACGGAGTCGTCCCGGGGCGTTGTGCTGTGCATAGGGCAAGTCCTGGTTATTTTTGTTTTCCGCAGATACGCAGGTCCTTGCCGCGTCGTTCGGGTGCGGCGGGGGAAGCGAAACGAGAGGTTTCGCCGTCTTGCGTGCGGTCGGTTTTGCCCCGGGGTGAGCGGAGTCTATGCGGCACCTGGTGAAATAAATAATCTTTTAATCTTATTGTTCGATAATCGATTCCATATGGCGCGGGCCGCGCGGGCTCTACGGGGCGGCCAGGCAGGTCTTCATCACCGCGAGGAAGCCTTCCGCCGCCTGCGGCGCGTCGTTGGCGGAGAGAATGGCGTGGAGTTCGGAGAGCGCGCCGGGCTGCTCGATCTCCAGGCAGCTCACCTGGTCCTTCCAGGCCAGGCACAGGGTCTTCGGCAGCAGGGCGACGCCCATGCCGAGGCTGACCATGGTGGCGATGGTCTGCCAGAGCCGCGCCTCGTGGCGGATGTGCGGGCTGAAGCCGGCATCCACGCAGCGGGCGATGATCAGGTCGTGGTAGTGCGGCGACACGGTGCGCGGGAAGAGGATGAAATCCGCCTCCCTGAGCTCGGCGAGGTCGATCCGCGAGCCGCTGGCCAGTGGGTGCTGCGGGGGCAGGCAACAGAGGAACGGGTCGGCGATCAGGCATTCGGAGACGATCTCCGGCGGCAGCTTGCTCCAGTGCACGAAGCCGATGTCGATCTGCCCGCGCTGCAGCGCCAGCGCCTGTTCCGAGGTGTTCATCTCCATCAGCACCACTTCCATGTTGGGGTGCTCTTCCTCGAAGCGCGTCACCGCCTTCGGCAGGCCGCGATAGAGCATGGAGTTGACGAACCCCACGCGCAGCCGGCCGACCGTGCCCTTGGCGGACAACTGCGTCAGGCGCTTCACCTGCTCGGCCTGCAGCAGCAGGTTGCGCGCCTCCTCCAGCAGCACCTGGCCGGCGGTGGTCAGCTTCACCGACTTGTTGTTGCGCACCAGCAACTGGATGCCCAGTTGCTCCTCCAGCTTCTTGATATCGAAGCTCAGCGCCGGCTGGGAGATGAACAGGCGCGCCGCCGCGCGGCCGAAATGCAGCTCTTCGGCGACGGCGATGAAGTAGCGGAGTTGCTTGAGATCCATGAGGGAGCACGCATTTTTACGATTTGTTTTTCTTATCGTAGGTGATTTTTATTGTATTGGATACTTATCGAAACCTTCCCCTAGTCTCGGCGTAAAACAAGTAGGAGCTACGCCATGACGTCCATGCCCGAAGTACTTCCCGTAGATGACCTGAACATTCCGGACAGCCGCGGGATGAACCTGTATTCCTGCGATCCGGGGCTGCGCCGGCTGCTCGAGGTCTACCTGCAACCGGGTGTGCTCGCCCAGTGGCTGCCGGTTCTCCAGCAGCTCGGCGCGCGGGCGGGGGACGAACTGGACATGCTGGCGCTGTCGGCGGACAAGAACCCGCCGCTGCTGGCCGCCCGCACCCGCCGCGGCGAGGATGTGCAGAGCATCCACAAGCACCCGGACTTCGTCGCGCTGGAGCGCGTGGCCTACTCCGAACTCGGCCTGGCGTCCATGAGCCACCGCCCGGACGGCCCGCCGCCGCTGGTGAAGTACGCGCTCACCTATCTGTTCGTGCAGGCCGAGTTCGGCCTCTGCTGCCCGGTCAGCATGACCGACTCGCTGACCCGCACCCTGCGCAGGTACGGCTCGCCGGAACTGGTCGAGCGCTACCTGCCGTCGCTGGCCTCGCGTGACTTCGACAGCCTCTACCAGGGTGCGATGTTCATGACCGAACAGGCCGCCGGCTCCGACGTCGCCCGTACCCAGACCCGCGCGCGGCTGGAGGACGGCGAGTGGAAGCTGTACGGCGACAAGTGGTTCTGCTCCAACCCGGACGCCGACCTGGCGATGGTCCTGGCCCGCCCCGAAGGCGCGCCGGAAGGCATGAAGGGCGTCACCCTGTTCCTCCTGCCGAAGATCCGCCCGGACGGCTCGCGCAACGCCTATCGCATCCTGCGCCTGAAGGACAAGCTGGGCAGCCGTTCCATGGCCAGCGGCGAGATCTGCCTGGAAGGCGCCACCGCCTACCTGATCGGCGAGATCGGCCGCGGCTTCCAGCAGATGGCCGACATGGTCAACATGTCGCGCCTGTCCAACGGCGTGCGTGCCGCCGGCCTGATGCGTCGCGGCTTGAACGAAGCGCTGTTCATCTCGCGCAACCGCCGCGCCTTCGGCAAGCACCTGATCGACATGCCGCTGATGCAGAAGCAACTGCTGAAGATGATGCTGCCCGCCGAGCAGGCGCGCTCCATGTTCATGCAGATCGCCACGCTGCTGCCGCGTGCCGACGGCGGCGATGCCGGGGCGCAGAAATGCGTGCGCATCCTCACCCCGCTGATCAAGTTCCGCGCCTGCCGCGACGCCCGCCGGGTGACCGGCGACGCCATGGAGGTGCGCGGCGGCGTCGGCTACATCGAGGAGTGGAGCGACCCGCGCCTGGTGCGCGATGCCCACCTCGGTTCGATCTGGGAAGGCACCAGCAACATCGTGGCGCTGGACATCGCCCGCGCGGTCACCCGCGAACAGGCCCTGGAGCCCCTGCACCAGTACCTGCGCGGGCTGCTCGATGACAGCGGGCTGCCGGAGAACAGCCGCGCGCTCTTCGAGTCGGTCCTGGTACGCACCCTGGACTGCATGCGCGAAGTGGCCGGGCAGCGCCAGGACGAGCAGGTCCGCCAGGCGGGCAGCGCGCTCTATCACATCTGCACGGCGATCTTCATGGCCTGGGAAGCCGGCCGCCAGGCGCCCGACTACCGCCGCCTGGCGCTGGCCCACCTGCTCCTCGAACACAAGCTGCTGCCGCGCGACCCGCTGCGCCTGACGGACTGGGCGGGCAGGGCGGAGCTGCTGGCCAGGGTGGTCGGCGAAGCGAGCCTGTCGCAGGCCGAGGCCATGCAACTGCTGCCGGCCTGACCGCGCTCAACCAATAACAATCAGAGAGCTGCCATGAACAATGCGACCGGTGCCCTGCGTGGCCTGAAAATCATCGATCTGAGCCGGGTCCTGGGCGGCCCGTACTGCTCCCAGGCGCTGGCCGACCACGGTGCCGAAGTGATCAAGCTGGAGCCCCTCGGCGGCGACGAGACCCGTGGTTGGGGGCCGCCCTTCGAAGGCGACACGGCGTCCTACTTCATCGGCGTCAACCGCAACAAGAAGGGCATCGCCGTCGACCTGTCGAAGCCGGAAGGCATCGAGGTGCTGCTGCAACTGCTGGAAGGCGCCGACGTGCTGATCGAGAACTTCAAGCCCGGCACCCTGGCGCGCTGGGGCATCGACTACCTGGACGTGCTGAGCAAGCGCTTCCCGCGGCTGATCCACTGCGCGGTTTCCGGTTTCGGCGCCGATGGTCCGCTCGGCGGGCTGCCGGGCTACGACGCGGCGATCCAGGCGATGGCCGGGCTGATGAGCGTGAACGGCGATGCGCAGGGCGAGGCGCTGCGCATAGGCCTGCCGATCGTCGACATGGTCACCGGGCTGAACGCGATGGTCGGCATCCTGCTGGCGCTGAACGAGCGCCAGCTCAGCGGGCGCGGGCAGTCCATCGACATCGCCCTGTACGACTGCGGCATTTCCCTGCTGCATCCGCACATGCCGAACTACTTCGCTTCCGGCCGCACGCCGCAGCGCACCGGCAACGCCCATCCCAACATCGCTCCGTACGACAGCTACCGCACCGGCACCGAGCCGATCTTCCTCGCGGTCGGCAACGACCGGCAGTTCGCCAGGCTGTGCGAATACCTGGGCGCCGGCGAACTGCTGGAAGACCCGCGCTTCGCCGACAACGGCAAGCGCTCGGTCAACCGCCTGGCGCTGAAGCAGGCACTGGAAGGCCATCTGACGGCGCACGACGGCCGCGAGCTGGCCGAGCGGCTGATCCGCCTCGGCGTGCCCTGCGGCGCCATCGCCACGGTGGACCGCGTGGTCGAGCACCCGCACACCCGCCATCGCGGGCTGCTGGTGGAGATGGGCGACTACCGCGGCATCGCCTCGCCGGTGAAGCTGTCGCGCACCCCTGCCAGCTACCGCAGCCCGCCGCCGGCGCTGGGCGAAAGCACCCGCGAGGTGCTCGAGGACCTCGGCCTTGCCCCCGAAGTGATCGAGACCCTGTTCCAGCGCGGCATCGTTCGCGGCTGAAACGCGCCTCCTTCGAAGCGGCCGGGCATCGCCGGCCGCCGACTTCCCGAATCGAATAGCCGGAGATCGTCATGAGCTCTTGCCAGGGGGCCGTGCGCCCCGAATCCACGCTGCTGCTGGAACGTCCGGAGGAGGGCGTGGCCCTGCTGCGGCTGAACCGTCCGGCGGCCCTGAACGCCCTGAACATGACCCTGCGCGAGGAGCTGGCCGAGCACTTCGTGCAATTGAACGACTGCGCCGAGACCCGGGTGATCGTCGTCACCGGCGGCGAAACGGTATTTGCCGCCGGAGCGGACCTCGGCGAAATGGTCGATGCCGGCGCGCTGCAGATCTACCGGCGCCACGTCGAGCGCCACTGGCAGGCGATTTCCCGCTGCGCCAAGCCGGTCATCGCCGCCGTCAACGGCTACGCCCTGGGCGGCGGCTGCGAACTGGCGATGCACTGCGACCTGATCGTCGCCGGCGCCTCCGCGCGTTTCGCCCAGCCGGAGATCAGGGTCGGCGTGATGCCCGGCGCCGGCGGCACCCAGCGTCTGGTGCGGGCGGTCGGCAAGTACCAGGCGCTGCGCATGCTGCTGACCGGCTGCATGGTGCGCGCCGAAGAGGCGCTGGCGATGGGGCTGGTCAGCGAAGTGGTGGCCGACGCCCAGACCCTGCCCAGGGCGCTGGAACTGGCGCGCGGCATCGCCGCCATGCCGCCGCTGGCGCTGGCGCAGATCAAGGAGGTGGTGCTGGCCGGCATGGACATGCCGCTGGACCACGCCCTGGCGCTGGAGCGCAAGGCCTTCCAGCTGCTGTTCGATTCGAAGGACAAAAAGGAAGGCATGCGCGCCTTCCTCGACAAGCGCAAGCCGGAGTATCGCGGAGAATGAGCAGTCAACCGATCACCTGCGTCGGCATCGTCGGTGCCGGCGCCATGGGGCAGGGCATCGCCCAGGTCGCGGCGCAGGCCGGGCTGCAGGCGTACCTGTTCGATGTCCGCGCCGGCGCGGCGCAGAGTGCCCGCGACGGTATCGCGTCGATCCTCGCGAAGCGGGTGGAAAAGGGCCGGCTGACCGCCGAGGCCGCCGACCGGGCGATCGGCAACCTGCACGTCGCGCAAAGCCTGGAGGCGCTGCGCGACTGCCAGGTGGTGGTCGAGGCCATCGTCGAGAACCTGGAGGCCAAGCAGGCGCTGTTCCGCCAGCTGGAAGAGGTGCTGGACGCGGGGACCATCCTGGCGAGCAACACCTCGTCGCTGTCGATCACCGCGCTCGCCTCGGGCTGCCGCGATCCCGGCCGCGTCGCCGGCCTGCATTTCTTCAACCCGGTGCCGCTGATGCGCCTGGCCGAGGTGATCGACGGCCTCGCCACCCGCAGCGAGGTCGGCGAGCGCCTGGACGAACTGGTCAGGGCCATGGGGCACCAGCCAGTGCGGGCCAGCGACACGCCCGGCTTCATCGTCAACCATGCCGGACGCGCTTTCGGCACCGAGGCGCTGCGCATTCTCGGCGAGGGCGTGGCCAGCGTGGGGGCGATCGATCGCGTGCTGCGTGAAAGCGCCGGCTTCCGCATGGGGCCGTTCGAGCTGCTCGACCTGATCGGGCTCGACGTCAGCCTGCCGGTGATGGAGTCGGTCTACCGGCAGTTCTACGAGGAGCCGCGCTACCGGCCGCATCCGCTGCTGCGGCAGATGCTCGCGGCCGGGCACCTGGGGCGCAAGAGCGGCCAGGGCTTCTACCGCTACGCCGGGGCCGATGCGGAGCCGGGCGATGCAGCCTGCGCCGTGCCGGTCTGCGAAACGCTGCCGCCGGTATGGCTGGGAGCCGACGACCAGATCGGCCGCATCCGCCTGCAGGTGTTGCTGGAGCGCCTGGGCGCCAGGATCGAGTCCGGCGAGCGTCCCTCCGACGATGCGCTGTGCGTGCTTGCGCCGCTCGGCGACGATGCTACCCATGCCGCGCAGCGTTTCGCCGTCGATCCGGCGCGAGTGGTGGCCGTCGATACCCTGGCGGACCTCGCGCAGCATCGCTGCCTGATGCTCAACCCGCTGACCCGCGCGGACATGCAGCGCGCCGCCCACGCGCTGTTCGCCCGCGATGGCGCCGGGGTGACGGTGATCCGCGACAGCACGGGCTTCATCGTCCAGCGCACGCTCGCGTCGATCGTCAACCTGGCCTGCGACATCGCCCAGCAGGGCATCGCCTCGGTGGCCGACATCGACCTGGCGGTGCGTCTCGGCCTGGGTTATCCCCACGGGCCGCTGGAGTGGGGCGACCGGCTGGGCGCCGCGCGCCTGCTGCGCATCCTCGAACGCATTCACGCGCTCAGCGGCGACCCGCGCTACCGCCCGAGCCCCTGGCTGCGCCGCCGCGCCAGCCTGGGGATTTCCCTGAGCCAGCCGGAAAACCCGTTGCCGGCCTGACCATCCGCCTTTCCCTGCGAGAACCTGAATCATGCTCGATGCCTATATATACGCCGGCCTGCGCACTCCGTTCGGCCGCCATGCCGGAGCCCTGTCCCGGGTGCGCCCGGACGACCTGGTCGGCGCGCTGCTGGCGCGGGTCGTGGAGACCTCCGGCTTCGCTGTCGACGACCTGGAGGATGTCATCCTCGGCTGCACCAACCAGGCCGGCGAGGACAGCCGCAACCTGGCGCGCAACGCCCTGCTCGCCGCCGGCCTGCCCTGGCGGGTGCCGGGGCAGACGGTCAACCGCCTGTGCGCCAGCGGCCTGTCGGCGGTGATCGACGCGGCGCGCGCGATCACCTGTGGCGAGGGCCGGCTGTACCTGGCCGGCGGCGCCGAAAGCATGTCGCGCGCGCCGTTCGTCATGGGCAAGGCGGACAGCGCCTTCAGCCGGGCGCTGAACGTCTTCGACAGCACCATCGGCGCGCGTTTCGCCAATCCGCGGCTGGTCGAGCGGCATGGCAACGACAGCATGCCGGAGACCGGCGACAACGTGGCGCGCGAGTTCGGCATCGCCCGGGAGGATGCGGACCGCTTCGCCGCCGCCTCCCAGTCGCGCTACCAGGCGGCGCTGCAGGCCGGTTTCTTCGCCGGCGAGATCATGCCCGTCGAGGTGCCGTCCGGGCGCAGGGGCGAAACGCTGGTCGTCGAGCACGACGAGCATCCGCGCCCGCAATCGGACCTGGCGGCGCTGTCCCGCCTGCCGGCGCTGTTCCCCGGCGGCGTGGTGACCGCCGGCAACGCCTCGGGCATCAACGACGGCGCGGCGGTGCTGCTGCTCGGCGACCGCGAGATCGGCGAGCGCCACGGCGTGCGGCCGCTGGCGCGGGTCCTGGCTTCCGCCAGCGTCGGCGTGGAGCCGCGCATCATGGGCATCGGCCCGCACCGGGCGATCCAGGTCGCGCTGCAGCGCGCCGGCCTCGGCCTGCACGAGGTCGACCTCATCGAGATCAACGAGGCGTTCGCCTCGCAGGTGCTGGCCTGCCTGAAGGCGCTTGGCCTGGACTTCGACGACCCACGGGTCAACCCCAATGGCGGCGCCATCGCCCTCGGCCATCCGCTGGGCGCGTCCGGCGCCCGGCTGGTCCTGACCGCCAGCCGTGCGTTGCACAGCCGCAACCTGCGTTACGCCGTGGTCAGCCTGTGCGTCGGGGTCGGTCAGGGCGTGGCGATGGTGATCGAGCGCGTCTGAGGCGCGCGGACGGGGCGCCGTCCGGCGCCCTGGAAATTTCTGGAGAGCATCGATGAACAACAACAAGAAAAACATCGTTTTCCTGCCGGCCGCCCTGGCTGCCTGCTGCGTCCCGCCGCTGGCGCTGGCCGACGGTTTCCTGGAGGACGGCAAGGCCAGCCTGTCCATGCGCAATTTCTACATGAACCGCGATTTCCGCGACGGCGCCGGCCGCTCGAAGAGCGATGAGTGGGCCCAGGGCTTTCTCCTCGACTACCGCTCGGGCTATACCGCCGGCACGCTCGGCGTCGGCCTGGACGTCCTCGGCAAGTTGGGCGTCAAGCTCGATTCGAGTCCCGACCGCAGCGGCACCGGGCTGCTCCCGGTGCAGGGCGATGGGCGCGCGGCGGACGACTATGCTCGGCTCGATCCGACGGCCAAGCTGCGCATCTCCCGCACGGAGCTGAAGATCGGCGCGCTGGTGCCCAAGCTGCCCACCGTGCAGCCCAACTACGGCCGCCTGTTCCCGCAGGTGTTCCAGGGCGGCCTGCTGACCTCCGGCGAAGTGAGCGGCCTGACCCTCAACCTGGGGCGCCTGGACGAGGTCAGCCAGCGCAACGAGGCGGGCACCAGCGACCTGGCGCTGTTCAACCGTAACGGCCGCTTCGCCGGGGCGGTGCAGGCGGACCATTTCCATCTGGGCGGCCTGGACTACCAGTTCGCGCCGGGCTGGACCGCCAGCTACCACTACGGCGAGCTGGAGGATGTCTACGACCAGCACTTCCTCGGCCTGAAGAGCCAGACACGCATCGGCGCGGACAGCCTGGAAACCGACCTGCGCCTGGCGCTCAGCAGGGACGCCGGCGATGGGCGCGGCGGCAGGATCGACAACCGCTCCTTCAGCGGCCTGGTCACCTACCGCCTGCACAATGGCCACGCCATCGGCCTGGGTTACCAGCGCATGCACGGCGACAGCGCGTTTCCATACCTGGACGGGACCGATCCCTACCTGATCAACTTCGGCCAGTACGGCGATTTCGCCGAGGCCGGGGAACGCTCCTGGCAGGCGCGCTACGACTACGACTTCGCCCCGCTGGGCCTGCCCGGCCTGAGCTTCATGACCCGCTACTTCAGCGGCCGTGACGCGCAGCCGACCTCGGGCACCGGCAGCCGCGAATGGGAGCGCGACACCGACATCAAGTACGTGCTGCAGAGCGGCGCCCTGAAGGGCCTGGGCCTGACCTGGCGCAACGCGACCTATCGCTCCGACTTCAGCCGCGACGTCGACGAGAACCGCCTGTACCTGAGCTACAGCATTGCGCTGTTCTGATGGGTGTGGCCGATGTTCGCGAGCAAGCTCGCTCCTACGAAGAGCAGGTGCTACCTGTAGGAGCGAGCTTGCTCGCGAACATCGGCCGAACATCGGCCCCGCAAGCGCTTCGCGACTTACCCCTTCGCCGCGCTGACCCCTTCCAGGGTGGCGAACGAGGTGTCCTTCGCCGTCAGCAGGAAGTCGCGCATGAACGGCGCGTCCAGCATGTCGGCACGGATCGCCGCGAACAGCGTGCAGTACAGACCTTTCTCCCCCAGGCGCTTGGCGGTGACGTAACCGCGCGAGCTGTATTCGTGCAGCGCCCAGTTGGGCAGGCTGCAGACGCCGCGCCCGGATGCCACCAGTTGCATCATCATCACCGTCAGTTCCGAGGTGCGCACCTGCGCCGGCTCGATGTCGGCCGGTTCCAGGAAGCGGGTGAAGATGTCCAGGCGGTCGCGTTCAATGGGGTAGGTGATCAGCGTCTGGCTGGCGAGGTCTTCCGGCACGATGAAGGACTTGCCGGACAGCGCATGGTGGTTGTCCACCGCCAGCAGCGCCTCGTAGGTGAACAGCGGCACATAGGTGATGCCGGCGAGGTCCACCGGGTCGGAGGTCACCACCAGGTCGAGGTCGCCGCGGGCCAGCGCCGGCAGCGGGGCGAAGGAGAAGCCCGAGGCGAGGTCCAGTTCCACCTCCGGCCAGGCGTCGCGGAATTGGTCGATGGTCGGCATCAGCCACTGGAAGCAGCTGTGGCACTCGATCGCCATGTGCAGGCGTCCCGCGGTCCCTCCGGCCAGCCGCGCCAGGTCGCGTTCGGCGCCGCGCAGTTGCGGCAGCACGGAATCCGCCAGTTGCAGCAGGCGCAGGCCGGCGCTGGTGAAGCGCACCGGCTTGGTCTTGCGGATGAACAGCGACAGGCCCAGGCGCTCCTCCAGCTCCTTGAACTGGTGGGAGAGGGCGGACTGGGTGAGGTGCAGGCGCTCGGCCGCCTCCACGAGACTGTCGGCCTCGCGCAGGGCGTGGAGGGTTTTCAGGTGACGGAGTTCAAGCATGATGCCGGCCTCGATCTCAATATGAGGAAAACTTGATTTCAACGCGAAGGAATTGAGTTTGTCTCATGAACACCCGGCTGTCGACAATGCCTGCATCTGACGTATTGGACTGGAGTTTCCGTCATGGCATTGGCCCACACCCTCGGTTTTCCCCGCATCGGTCGCGACCGTGAACTGAAGAAGGCGTTGGAAGCCTTCTGGAAAGGCGAGCTGGATGAAGCCGGGCTGCGCAAGGTGGGGCGCGAGCTGCGCGCCGCGCACTGGCAGGTACAGAAGGACGCCGGTATCGATCTGCTGCCGGTGGGGGATTTCGCCTGGTATGACCAGGTGCTGACCCATTCTCTGACCTTCGGCGCGATTCCCGAGCGCTTCCGCCCGCAGGACGGCCAGCCGACGCTGCAGACCCTGTTCGCAATGGCCCGTGGCCGCGGCAACGATGCCTGCTGCGGCGGTGCGCATGGGCAGCCCGGCTTTGCGCAAGAGCTGACCAAGTGGTTCGACACCAATTACCACTACCTGGTCCCGGAGTTCAGCGTCGACCAGCAGTTCCAGTTGAGCTGGGAGCAACTGTTCGACGAGGTGGACGAGGCGCTGGCGCTGGGGCATGCGGTCAAGCCGGTGCTGATCGGCCCGCTGACCTACCTGTGGCTGGGCAAGCTCAAGGGCGAGCACGCCGGTTTCGACAAGCTCGACTTGCTCGAACGGCTGCTGCCGGTCTATGGCCAGATCTTCCAGCGTCTGGCCGCCCAGGGCGTGGAGTGGGTGCAGATCGACGAGCCGATCCTGGCGCTCGACCTGCCGCAGGACTGGAAGACCGCATTCGAGCGCGCCTACAACCTGCTCCAGCGCGAACCGCTGAAGAAGCTGATCGCTACCTACTTCGGCGGTCTCGAAGACAACCTCGGGCTGGCCGCGAGCCTGCCGCTGGACGGCCTGCACATCGACCTGGTGCGCGCGCCGCAGCAGTACCCGAGCATTCTCGATCGCCTGCCGTCCTACAAGGTGCTGTCCCTGGGCCTGGTGAACGGCCGCAATGTTTGGCGCTGCGATCTCGAAGCGGCGCTGGAGGTACTGCGCCATGCCCACGAACGGCTGGGCGAGCGGCTCTGGGTTGCGCCGTCCTGTTCGTTGCTGCATTGCCCGGTGGACCTGGACCGCGAGGAGCAGTTGGAGGCCGAGCTGAAGGATTCCCTGGCTTTCGCCGTGCAGAAGTGCGCCGAAGTGGCGCTGCTGGCACGGGCGGTGAGCGAGCCCGAAGCGCCGGAGGTGCTTGCCGCGCTGGCCGGGAACGCGGCCGTGCGGGCCCGTCGCGCCGCTTCGCCGCGCATTCACAAGCCCGAGGTGCAGGCGCGCGTGGCCGGTATTCGTCCCCGGGATGCGCGACGCCAGTCGCCCTTTGCCGTGCGTATCGAAAAGCAGCGAGCCAGGCTCGACCTGCCGCTGTTCCCGACCACCACCATCGGTTCCTTCCCGCAGACGCCGGCGATCCGTCTGGCGCGCCAGGCGTTCCGTCAGGGGCAACTGTCCGAAGCGGACTACGTGGAGGCCATGCACGGCGAAATCCGTCACGCCGTGGAGCTGCAGGAAGGGCTTGGCCTGGATGTGCTGGTGCATGGCGAGGCCGAGCGTAACGACATGGTCGAATACTTCGCCGAACAGCTCGACGGCTATGCCTTCACGCGCTTTGGCTGGGTACAGAGCTACGGGTCGCGCTGCGTGAAACCGGCGGTGATCGTCGGCGATCTGAGCCGCTCGCGGCCGATGACGGTCGAGTGGATCCGCTACGCCCAGAGCCTCACCGACAAGGTGATGAAGGGCATGCTGACCGGACCGGTGACGATGCTGATGTGGTCCTTCCCGCGCGAGGATGTGCCGCGCGAGGTGCAGGCGCGTCAGTTGGCGCTGGCGATCCGCGACGAGGTGGAAGACCTGGAGCGCGCCGGCATCCGTATCGTGCAGATCGACGAAGCGGCGTTCCGCGAGGGCCTGCCGTTACGCCGGGAACAGTGGAAATCCTATCTGGACTGGGCCACCGAGGCCTTCCGCCTGTGTGCTTCGGGCGTGCGCGACGAAACCCAGATCCACACCCACATGTGCTACAGCGAATTCAACGATGTGATCGAGTCCATCGCCGCGATGGACGCCGATGTGATCACTCTCGAGACTTCGCGCTCGGACATGGAGTTGCTGGAGGCCTTCGAGGCGTTCGAGTACCCCAACGAGATCGGCCCGGGCGTCTACGACATCCACTCGCCGCGCGTACCGGGCACCGAGGAAATGGTCGCCCTGCTGCGCAAGGCGGCGCAGCGGATTCCCGCCGGACGTCTGTGGGTCAACCCCGACTGCGGCCTGAAGACCCGTGGCTGGCCGGAGACGGAGGCGGCGCTGATCAACCTGGTCGCGGCGGCCCGCCAGTTGCGCCGCGAGTTCGCCTGAGCGCGGGTGTCACCAGCTCAGGTAGAACATGCTCTTGGCCAGCACGACGATGGCCAGCACGTGGACGAACACGCTGTAGTGGATGCGCCGCGAGCGCTGGCCGGTCATGCGGCCGGTACGGAAGGAGTACATGGCGAAGGCGAAGTGTCCGAGCACGCTGGTGGCCAGCAGCAGCTTGAGGCTGAGCAGGGTGGCGAAGGGGGATGCCAGCGGATCGGCCAGCAGCGGCAGGTAGCGCAGGTACAGCATGCCCAGGCCGGCGCCGAACAGGGTCAGGATGACCCACGGCATCAGGTGCCGGGCGCGCCGGCCGACGGCGGCCTCCACCGCGCGCATGGCCCGCGCCGGTACGTGGTGGCGAACGCTCTCCAGGATCAGGACTTCGAAGAACACCGTGCCGATGAACAGGATCGCGGCGAGCAGGTGCAGGATGAGCAGGAGGGGGTAGGCCATGTGAGCGGTTCCGTGCGGTGGTCCCTTATCTTCTCCAGCGGCGGGGCACTTCGCCCTTGATCAGGGTCAGGGGAAGGGCCGTCCGTGACCACTCGGCGCCTTTCATCAAATTGTCACGGACCTGTGGCAGAGCGAATGACGGAAATTCATCAGAATCCCGTTCCACTGGGGTTTTGCGTTCCGGATTTTCATCATGCGTGCCTTCCTGCTGGCGGTCGCCCTTTTGTGCGGACTGCCCTCGCTTTCCTTTGCCGGCGATCGTTGTGATCCCAGGGTGCCGACCGATCTGGTCGACCTGGGCGACGTGCGCCTGGCCTACCAGAGCATCGGCCGTCCGCAGGACCCGACGCTGCTGCTGATCATGGGCCTGGGCGGCCAACTGATCCACTGGCCCGACGAGGTGGTCGAGGCGCTCTGCCAGCAGGGCTTCCGGGTGATCCGTTATGACAACCGCGATGTCGGGCTGTCCGCCTGGCGCATTCCCACGCCCAGCGGCAACCTGACCTACGAAGTGATCCGCTACCGCCTGGGGCTGCCGGTGAGCGCTCCCTACAGCCTGACCGACATGGCGGACGATGCGCTGCGCCTGCTCGATGCCTTGCACGTCGAGCGTGCCCATGTGCTGGGCGCGAGCATGGGCGGGATGATCGCCCAGCACGTCGCCGACCTTGCGCCGGACCGGGTGATCAGCCTGACCCTGGTGATGACCAGTTCCGGCGCGGAGGGCCTGCCGGCGCCCAGCGAGTCGCTGTTGCGCCTGCTCGCCCGGCGCGAGGCCGCCAGCCGTGAGCAGGCCATCGAGCAGCAGGCCGACCTGCTGGCCGCGCTCGGCAGCCCCGAGGTGCGCGACGACCGCCAGCAACTGCTGGAGCAGGCGGCCCGGTCCTACGACCGCGCCTTCAACCCCGAGGGTGTGCAGCGACAACTGCTGGCGATCCTCGCCGAACCGAGCCGGGTGGCCTTGCTCAACCGCCTGGACGTGCCGACCCTGGTGGTCCACGGCACCGCCGATCCGTTGCTGCCGGTGATGCACGGGGTGCATGTGGCGGCGCATATCCGTGGTTCGGAGCTGAAACTGATCCCCGGCATGGCGCACCGCTTCCAGGAGGATTTCAAGGCGCCGCTGCTCGGTGCGGTGCTGCCTTACCTGCGGGCGCATCACGGCGGCGGGCATGTCGCGCAGCTCTAGCGTCGCGCGGCTCTTTGCAGGAGCGAGCCTGCTCGCGAATCCGTTTCCCGGCGAGTTTTGGCGTCGGGCGGTTCGCGAGTACGCTCGCTGCGTAAAGAGGCTTCCGGGCAACGGATTACCATCTGCAGACCGCGGGCACGGCGCTGGGTATCTCGCGCACCGCGATGCACAAGTGACCTGTGGCAGCGACGACAACCTGATCAGCAGGTGACCTGCTCGCCCAACGTCGAGGCCGTCTACGGCTGGCCGGCCACTTCCAGCAAGGACTTCCGGCGAGGACATCGCTGCCATGCGGGCCGTGTATGACTGCGCCATCGCCGAGCGCGCCTGATTCAGTGCAGGCGCACCCAGATGGTCACCAGCAGCGAGGCGGCCACCAGCCAGGCCAGCGCCGCCATCGCCAGCGACAACTCCAGGCGCAGGCGATCCACCAATAGGTAGAGCGCGGCGAGGTAGACGAAGTAGGGGATGATCGACCACATGCCGAACGCGATGGTGGTCTTCAGGTCATCCAGCGAGCGACTCTTGCCCACAATGTAGTGGGCAATCAGGGCGAAGGTGGGAAACAGCGGCACCAGCCCGGCGATGTAGTAATTGCGTGTCTTCGACAGCGCGGCGAGGATCAGCACCACGCCGGCGCCGAGGGTTGCCTTGAGAATCAGGTCCACGAAGGTCTCGATACAGCGACGCCACAGGGATGATGGCGTCGAGCATTATCGGCGAGCATGGCGTTTGCCTCCAGGCCTGCAATCCGGCCGCGGACGCTCAGGCAACCTGTGTGCTCGGTTCCCTCGGGCTTTCGCTGCGCAGGAACTGTGCCAGCCGCTCCTGCTGCCGGTCGGTGAGGAACAGGCCGAGCTTGGTGCGGCGCCAGAGGATGTCGTCGGCGTCGCGCGCCCATTCCTCGCGGCACAGGTATTCCACTTCGCGGGCATAGAGCCCGCCACCCAGGTGTTCGCCCAGCTCGCCGACCTCTTGTGCGCCGTCCAGCAGGTTCCAGATGCGGCTGCCGTAGGTGCTGGCCCAGCGCCGGGCGAGGGCCGGGTCGAGCTGGCGCAGGCGCCCCATCAGCTGGATCGCCAGGTCTTCGACGCTGCCCATCGATTCGCCGCCGGGTAGCGGGGCGGTGGCGGTCCAGCGCGGGCCCATGACGCCGGTGAACGACGGTGCCAGTTGCTCCAGCGCGGCTTCGGCGAGCTTGCGGTAGGTGGTCAGCTTGCCGCCGAACACCGAGAGCAGCGGGGCTTCACCGGGGGTGTTGTCCAGCGCCAGGGTGTAGTCGCGGGTGACGGCCGAAGGATCGTCCGACTCGTCGTCGCACAGCGGCCGTACGCCGGAGAAGCTGCGCAGTATGTCGTCGCGGCCGAGCTGGCGCGTGAAGTGGGCATTGACCACGTTCAGCAGGTAATCGATTTCATCTTCGCTGATCTGGAGCTGCGTCGGGTCGCCCCGGTACTCGCGGTCGGTGGTGCCGATCAGGGTGAAGTGCTGCAGGTAGGGAATGGCGAAGACGATGCGCCGGTCCTCGTTCTGCAGGATGTAGGCGTGGTCGCCGTCGTACAGGCGCGGCACGATCAGGTGGCTGCCCTGGATCAGGCGGATGCCGTAGGGCGGTTTCTGGCGCAGTTCCTCGCGTAGGAAGCGGTCGACCCAGGGCCCGGCGGCGTTCACCAGGCCGCGGGCGCGGACCGAGTAGAGGCTGCCGTCCCGGCGCTCCAGATGCAGGTGCCACAAGCCCTTGCTGTGCCGCGCGCTGACGCAGCGGGTGCGCGGGTGGATATGCGCGCCGTGCTCGCGGGCGCTCATGGCGTTGAGCACCACCAGGCGGGCGTCGTCGACAGTGCAGTCGGAATATTCGAAACCGCGGCTGATGTCGGCCTTCAGCGGGCTTTGCGGGCCAAAGCGCAGGCCACGGGAGGCCGGCAGTTTTTCGCGCTTGCCCAGGTGGTCGTAGAGGAACAGGCCGGCGCGGATCATCCAGGCCGGACGCAGGTGCGGTCGGTGCGGCAGAACGAAGCGCAGCGGGTGGACGATGTGCGGCGCCTTGGCCAGCAGCACTTCGCGTTCGGCCAAGGCTTCGCGCACCAGGCGGAACTCATGGTGTTCGAGGTAGCGCAGGCCGCCGTGGATGAGCTTGCTGCTGGCGGAGGAGGTGTGGCTGGCGAGGTCGTGCTGTTCGCAGAGGAACACCGAGAGGCCGCGCCCGGCGGCGTCCGCCGCGATACCCACGCCATTGATGCCGCCGCCGACGACGGCCAGGTCATAGACTTCAGCCAGGGGCGCGTTGCGCGAGCGGGTTGAGTTCATGGGGGCCGCCTCGAGTGGAAATGAACGTATTTATGTTCGTTTTCGAAAATATCTTAGTTCCATGAACGAAATATGACCAGCTCAAGGCGCGAAATCGCGCGGGCGTTCGTCAGATTATTCGAAATTGAAAAGACTGGAGTGGCGTTCAGACCAGCTCGAGCTGGACCTTGTGCTGTGTCAGCAGGCGTGCCACGGCGGCGGGTGGCGGGCTGTCGGTGAACACGCGGTTGACCAGGGCGATCGGGCCCAGGCGCACCACGGCGTTGCGCCCGAACTTGCTGGAGTCTGCGGCGAGGAACACCTGCCGGGCGTTGTCGATGATGGCGCGGGAGACGCGCACTTCCTGGTAGTCGAAGTCCAGCAGGCTGCCGTCTTCGTCGATGCCGCTGATCCCGACCACGGCGAAGTCGACGCGGAACTGCTCGATGAAGTCCACCGCCGCCTGGCCGACCACGCCACCGTCGCCGCGCACGGTGCCGCCGGCGACCAGCACTTCGAAGTCGTCCTTGCCGGCGAGGATGCTGGCCACGTGCAGGTTGTTGGTGATGATCTTCAGGTGGCGATGGCCGAGCAGGGCGCGGGCGATGGCTTCGGTGGTGGTGCCGATGTTGATGAACAACGAGGCGTTGTCCGGGATGTGCCCGGCGATGGCTTCCGCGATGCGCTGCTTCTCGTCGCGCATCTGGTCGGCGCGGGTGTTGTAGGCGGTGTTCTCGATGCTCGAATCCCAGGCCGCGCCGCCGTGGTAGCGGCGCAGCAGGCTCTGTTCGGCGAGCTGGTTGATGTCGCGGCGGATGGTCTGCGGGGTCACGGCGAACTGCTGCGCGAGCTCCTCGATGCTCAGGTAGCCACGTTCACGGACCAGGTCGAGGATGCTTTGCTGTCGGGGTGGCAGGTTCATGCGCGGTGCTCGTGCGGACGGGCCGAAGGGGCAAGGATGCCGGAGTGGGCAGGGTATGTCATGAACTTGTGGGAGCGAGCTTGCTCGCTAACCCCACTTGGCACGTCGGCATCAGGCGGTTAGCGAGCAAGCTCGCTCCTACAAAGAGCCATGCGCGTCAGTCCTCGGCCGCCCAGCCACGCGTACGCTCCACGGCTTTCTTCCACCCCGCATACAGCCGCGCGCGCTCGGCCTCGTCGCAGGCTGGCTGGAATACCCGCTCGATCACCGCCTTGTTCTTCAGTTCGGCCAGGCTGCCCCAGAAACCGCAGGCCAGGCCCGCCAGCAGCGCGGCGCCCAGCGCTGTAGTTTCGCGCATTTGCGGGCGTTCCACCGGGGTGCCGAGGATGTCGGCCTGGAACTGCATGAGGAAGTTGTTGGCGACCGCGCCACCGTCCACGCGCAGGGCACGCAGCGGTTCGCCGGCGTCCTGCTGCATGGCGTCGAGCACGTCGCGGGTCTGGTAGGCGATGGATTCGAGGGTGGCGCGGATCAGGTGGTCGGCCTTCACCCCGCGGGTCAGGCCGAACAGCGCGCCACGGGCGTACGGGTCCCAGTAGGGCGCGCCGAGGCCGGTGAAGGCGGGGACCAGGTAGACGCCGTTGCTGTCCTTCACCTTGGTGGCGAAGTACTCGGAGTCGTGGGCGTCGTTGATCACCTTCAGTTCGTCGCGCAGCCACTGCACGGTGGAGCCGCCGTTGAACACCGCGCCTTCCAGCGCATAGGCCACTTCGCCGCGCGGTCCGCAGGCGATGGTGGTGAGCAGGCCGTGGGTGGACTTCACTGCCTTGGCGCCGGTGTTCATCAGCAGGAAGCAGCCGGTGCCGTAGGTGTTCTTCGCCTGGCCCGGTTCCACGCACATCTGGCCGAACAGCGCGGCCTGCTGGTCTCCGGCAATCCCGGCAATCGGCGTGCGGTGCACGCCCAGGCCGCCGACCTTGCAGTGGCCGTAGATTTCCGAGGACGCGCGTACCTGGGGCAGCATGGCGCGCGGGATGTCCAGCGCGGTGAGCAGGCGCTCGTCCCAGTCACGCTGGTGGATGTCGAACATCAGGGTGCGCGAGGCGTTGGTGTAGTCGGTGACGTGCACCTCGCCTTCGGTGAGCTTCCAGATCAGCCAGCTGTCGACCGTGCCGAACAGCAACTCGCCGCGCTGGGCGCGTTCGCGGGCGCCTTCGACGTTGTCGAGGATCCACTTCAGCTTGGTGCCGGAGAAGTAGGGGTCGATGACCAGCCCGGTGGTGTCGCGGATGTGCTGCTCCAGGCCGTCGCGCTTGAGCTGCTCGCAGATCGCCGCGCTGCGCCGGCACTGCCAGACGATGGCGTTGTGGATCGGCCGGCCGCTGGCCTTGTCCCACACCAGGGTGGTTTCGCGCTGGTTGGTGATACCGATGGCGGCCACTTCGCCGAAGCCGATGTTGGCCTGGGCGAGGGCTTCCACCAGGGTCGAACTCTGGGTCGCCCAGATTTCCATCGGGTCGTGCTCGACCCAGCCCGGCTGCGGGTAGATCTGCGCGAACTCGCGCTGGGCCACGCTGACCACGTTGGCGTCATGGTCGAAGACGATGGCGCGCGAGCTGGTGGTGCCCTGGTCGAGGGCAACGACGTATTTCTTGTTCGTAAGGTCGGTCATGGCGGCGGCCTTGTGCGGATTTCGTTCGGCAACCCCGGCGGCAGGTCCGGGCAGGGACTGGCGGTGAACATACGGGATTCATCCGCGTCGGTGAAGCGAACACCGTGCAGTGCGCCACACCTTGGCTTACTGTTATGCGCTGGAAAGCCGCCTGCGAGAAGCCTGCCGATCATGACCCCCGCCATCGACCTGCTGAAAAAGAACCGCGCCGAACACCAGGTGCTGAGCTACGAGCACGACCCCAAGGCGCCGTCCTATGGCCTGGAGGCCGCCGAGAAACTCAACCTCGACCCGGCGCGGGTATTCAAGACGCTGCTGGCGGCGAGCGAGAAGGGTGAACTGCTGGTGGCGGTGGTGCCGGTAGTGGGCAGCCTGGACCTCAAGGCGCTGGCCCACGCGGCGGGCGTGAAGAAGGCCGACATGGCCGACCCCAACGCTGCGCAGCGCGCCACCGGCTACCTGGTGGGCGGCATCAGCCCGCTGGGACAGAAGAAGCGCCTGCGCACCTTCATCGACGAATCCGCCCAGGGCTTCCCGACCATCCATGTCAGCGCCGGCCGGCGCGGGCTGGAAGTGGAACTGAGCGCCGCGACCCTGGCGGGCCTGACCTCGGCGAAATTCGCGCCCATCGGTCGAAGCTGATCGGTCGCTGCTTGTTGATGGGGGCGGGGGACTGTCTGGCCCCTTCTGTACGGTTCGCGCTCCATCGGCTTCTGTCATGCTCGGGCATCACTTTCAGGAGACTGCCATGCAACTCGATTTCCATCAGGTGGACGCCTTCACCGACCGTCCCTTCGCTGGCAACCCGGCGATGGTTTACCGCCTCGATGCCTGGCTGGCCGATGAGTTGATGCAGAGGATCGCCGCCGAGCACAACCTGTCCGAGACCGCTTTCCTGGTGCAGGAGGCCGAAGGCTGGCGCATCCGCTGGTTCACCCCGACCGCCGAGGTGCCGCTGTGCGGCCATGCCACGCTGGCCAGCGCCCATGTGCTGTTCGAGGTGTTCGGCGAGCCGGGCCAGTCCCTGGAGCTCAACTCGCAATCCGGGCCGCTGCGGGTGTTCCGCGAGGAAGGCCGGCTGGCCCTGGATTTCCCCGCGCAGCCGCCGAGCGAGGTGGGCAGCACCGTGGAACTGGAACAGGCGCTGGGCCTGCCGGTGGTGGACGCCCTGAACACGCCGGTGCACCTGCTGGTGCTGCTGGAGTCCGAGCAGGCCGTGCGTAGTTGCTCGCCCGACTTCGCGGCGCTGTCGCGGATGCCGTACCTGGGCGTGATCGTCACCGCGCGTGGCGACGACTATGACTTCGTCTCGCGCTTCTTCGCCCCGGCCATCGGCCTCAACGAAGACCCGGTGACCGGCGCCGCCCATTGCAGCCTGATCCCTTACTGGTCGCAGCGTCTGAACAAGTTGCAGATGCGCGCCTACCAGTGCTCGGCGCGCGGCGGTGAACTGTGGTGCCGCCTCGAGGGCGACCGGGCGCGCATCGCTGGCCACGCGCGGCTGATCGCCAGTGGCCGGATGGTCCTCTGAGGTTCAGCGCTGGTGGCCGAGGGCCTGGTGCGCTTCCACGCTGCCCTGGGCGGGGAACAGCACCAGGTGCTCGGCGGCGACGCTGATGCCCACTTCATCGCCGGGCTGGTGATCGGCGTGGCTGGGGAAGATCGACTCCAGCAGGGTGCCCGTGGGCAACTGCAGGCGGTAGAGTGTCGCCGCGCCGAGGAATGACTTGCCGACGATCCGCGCTTTCAATGGGCCATCGGCCGCCGGCACCAGATCGTCCGGACGCAGCAGCACATCCACGGCGCTGCCGTCCGGCAGGCTGTAGGCGCGGTTGCCGCGCAGCAGGCCCAGTTCGGTCTGTACCGCATCGGTGCCGCGCATCTGTCCGCGAATGAAATAGCCCTGGCCGACGAAGCTGGCGACAAAGGGGGTCTGCGGTTCGTGGTAGAGGTTGAACGGGGTGTCCCATTGCTCCAGCAGGCCGTGGCGGAATACGCCGACGTGGTCGCTGACGGCGAAGGCCTCTTCCTGGTCATGGGTAACCAGGATCGCGCTGGTGCCGCGCGCCTTGAGGATATCGCGCACCTCGTGGCTGAGCTGGCGGCGCAGCTCCACGTCGAGGTTGGAGAAGGGTTCGTCGAGCAGCAGCAGTTGTGGCTGCGGGGCCAGCGCGCGGGCCAGGGCCACGCGTTGCTGCTGGCCGCCGGAGAGTTCGTGCGGGTAACGCTGGCCGAGGCGGTCGAGCTTCACCAACTGCAGCAGTTCGGTGACGATGCGCTCGCGCTCGGGATGCTTGCGGATGCCGAAGGCGATGTTGTCCGCCACCGACAGGTGCGGGAACAGCGCGTAGTCCTGGAACACCATGCCGATCCGGCGCTTCTCCGGCGACAGGGTGAAGCCGGGGCGGGAAATCACTTCGCCGGCCAGCTCGATGCGCCCGCTCTGCACCGGCTCGAAACCGGCGATGGCGCGCAGGGTGGTGGTCTTGCCGCAGCCCGAGGGGCCGAGCAGGCAGCCGATGTCGCCGGCGTTCAGGTGCAGGCTGACGCCTTGCACCACACGCTGCTGTTCATAGCCACAGGAAAGATCGTCGAGGGTGAGCAGTAGCGTTTGGGTCATTGAACGTAGAGCCTGTTCAGAATCTCGCCGAGCGCAGTCCGGGCCAGGCGGAATCAGGTAAAAAGCGCAGTTTACGCCTGCTGAATGAGCATTTTTTACCTGATTCCAACGCCGCCCGGGGCCGCGCAGGCAGATTATGGGCAGGCTCTCAGGCGTAGTGGGCGTGCTCGACCAGCAGTTCGAGCAGGGCCTTCTGGGCGTGGAGACGGTTTTCCGCCTGGTCCCAGGCCACTGAGCGCGCGTCGTCCAGCAGGTCTTCGCTGATCTCTTCGCCACGGTGGGCCGGCAGGCAGTGCATGAATAGTACATCCGCCGCCGCGCCGTCGAGCAGCGCACGTGTTACCTGATATGGCTGGAACAGGCGCAGGCGCGCGGCCGCTTCGTCTTCCTGGCCCATCGAGGCCCACACGTCGGTGCTCACCAGATGCGCGCCGGCCACCGCTTCGCGCGGGTCGCGCACGACCTTCACGCGCTCGCCGGCCAGCTCCATCAGCGCGGCATTCGGCTCGTAACCTTCCGGGCAGGCCACGTTCAACTGAAAGTCGAAACGGATCGCCGCCTCGATGTAGCTGTTGCACATGTTGTTGCCGTCGCCGATCCAGGCCACGGTCTTGCCGGCGATGCTGCCGCGATGCTCGTGGAAGGTCTGCATGTCGGCCAGCAACTGGCAGGGATGCAGGTCGTCCGACAGGCCGTTGATCACCGGCACGCGGGAGTTCTCGGAGAACTCGATCAGGTTGCTGTGGGCGAAGGTGCGGATCATCACCGCATCGACCATCCGCGACATCACCCGCGCGGCGTCGGCGATCGGCTCGCCACGGCCCAGCTGGGTATCGCGCGGGGAGAGGAAGATGGCCTGGCCGCCGAGCTGGATCATGCCGGCTTCGAAGGAAATCCGCGTCCGCGTCGAGGCCTTCTCGAAGATCATGCCCAGCACGCGGTTCTTCAGCGGTTCGTAGAGCACGCCTCGGTCACGCAGGTCCTTCAGCTCGCTGCCGCGGCGGATCAGACCGAGGAGTTCGTCGGTCGTGTAATCCAGCATCGAGAGGAAGTGCCGTGCGCTCATGGTTCGTACCTACTACTTATTCTCAGAATCGGGCCGAGGTACCGACCGGCTTTCGTGAGAAAAAACGGGCTGAACCTGCGGCGGGACCGCATGGAGCGGAAAATGGGGGAAGGCGCGATCCTATAAGGAAATGACGGATCTACGCAAGTTTCGCACAGCGCAGGGCTCTGGGACGTTTCCGACGGCTTTAGAGGCGGTGGACTACATACGTGCTCCAGGGGCGATTGGTAGCTTTTCGCCGCCATCAGAAGGTGGTGTATCCGTTTCATCCCCTAAGGAGTTGTTTCATGAAGAAGTTCTGGATGTCCGCTGCCATCACCGCCGTGATTGCCACCGCCGGCGGCTGCACCACCTACAATATCAGCCAGCCGAGCGCTGCGCTGGACCAGGAAGTCAAGACTGGCCTGAAGGCCGATGTCGCCGTAGGTGAGACCATCAGCGGTCAATCCCAGGTCAACGTCCTGTTCGGTTTCCTGAAGTTCGGCGGCGACTCCCAGTTCGCCGACGGCGTGACCTACGGTGGCGAATCCAGCGGCCTGGGTCTGGGTGCCTTCGACCCGGTCTCCAGCGCCAAGGCGGCGGCGGCCTTCAAGGCAGTGAAGAGCTCCGGCTCCGACCTGATCGTGGCGCCGCGCTATGAAGTGAACGTCCAGGATTACTTCATCTTCAAGAAAGTCGACGTCAAGGTCACCGGCAACAAGGGCTCGATCAAGAGCATCCACTGAGCCGCCCTGCCGGCGGGATGATCCCGCCGGCGCATTGCGCGGGTGCCTCGGTGTCCGCGCGATCCTTCCATCCTCCCCCCTGATGCCCCCCGATTCACCCGACTGACGCTAGTGGCGTTCGTCGTATCCCCGCTCCATAGTGCTTGCTCGACAAGACGACCGGCCCCATGAGGCGCCGGCGACAACAATAACGAGGCGAGCCATGAGCAAGACCCTCCACCACCGTGCGTGCCATCTGTGCGAGGCCATCTGCGGCCTGACCATCGAGACCGAGGATGAGCGCATCCTCTCGATCAAGGGCGATCCGCAGGATAGTTTCAGCCGCGGGCATGTTTGCCCCAAGGCCGTCGCGCTGCAGGACATCCAGAATGACCCGGACCGCCTGCGCCAACCGATGCGCCGCGTCGGCGAGGAGTGGCAACCGATTGGCTGGGACGAGGCTTTCGAGCTGGTCGCCACGCGCCTGGCGGAGATCCGTTCACGCCACGGCAACGATGCCGTGGCCGTGTACCAGGGCAATCCCAGCGTGCACAACTACGGGCTGATGACCCACAGCAACTACTTCCTCGGCCAGTTGAAAACGCGCAACCGCTATTCGGCGACGTCGGTGGACCAGTTGCCGCACCACCTGGTGAGCCAGCAGATGTTCGGCCACGGCCTGCTGATCCCGATCCCGGACATCGACCATACCGATTTCATGCTGATCCTCGGTGGCAACCCACTGGCATCCAACGGCAGCATCATGACCGTGCCGGATGTGGAGAAGCGTCTGAAAGCGCTGAAGTCGCGGGGCGGCAAGCTGGTGGTCGTCGATCCGCGCCGTACCGAGACGGCGGCGCTGGCCGACCGGCACCTGTTCGTCCGCCCCGGCGAGGACGCGGCGCTGCTGCTGGGTATTCTCGATACGTTGTTCAGCGAAAACCTGCTCCGCCAGACACACCTGCCGGTAACCGGCCTGGACGCGGTGCGCGAGGCACTGAAACCGTTCAAGGTCGAGGCGCTGGCCGAACGCTGTTGCGTGCCGGCGCAGGACATTCGCCAGCTGGCGCGCGACTTCGCCGCCGCCGACAAGGCCGTCTGCTATGGGCGCATGGGTGTTTCGACGCAGGTGTTCGGCAGCCTCTGCCAGTGGCTGGTGCAACTGATCAACCTGCTCACCGGCAACCTCGACCGCGTGGGCGGCACGCTGTGCACCACGCCGGCGGTGGACCTGGTGGCGACTACCTCCGGTGGCGCCTTCAACCGCTGGCGGAGCCGCGTGTCCGGCTTGCCGGAGTACGGCGGCGAGCTGCCGGTGGCGGCGCTGGCGGAGGAAATGCTGAGCGAAGGGGAGGGGCAGGTCCGCGCGCTGGTGACGGTGGCGGGCAACCCGGTGTTGTCCACGCCCAATGGCCGGCGCCTGGAACAGGCACTGGACGGCCTGGAGTTCATGCTCAGCATCGATCTCTACATCAACGAGACGACGCGCTACGCCGACCTGATCCTGCCGCCCACCGCGCCGCTGGAGCACGATCACTACGACACCACCTTCAATGTCTTCGCGGTGCGCAACGTCACCCGCTTCAACGAGGCGGTGCTGTCCAGGCCGCAGGGCGCGCTGCACGACTGGGAGATCTTCGTCGGTCTGGCCAAGGCCTACGCCGCGCGCATGGGCGGTGAGCTGAAACCAACGATGGCGCCGGAGCAGATGATCGAAATGGGGCTGCGTTTCGGCCCCTATGGCGATGCGTCCGAACACAAGCTCAACCTGGCGCGGCTGCGTGAGCATCCCCACGGGCTGGACCTCGGGCCGCTGCGGCCCAACCTTGCTGCGCGCCTGAAGACTGCCAGCCGGAGTGTCGAGGCCGCCCCGGAAATCCTGCTGAACGACCTGCGACGCTTCGCCGATGCCCAGGCACCGGCGCTGGATCAACTGCTGCTGATCGGCCGTCGCCATGTGCGCAGCAACAATTCCTGGATGCACAACTATCGCCGCCTGGTGAAGGGCAAACCGCGCCACCAACTGCTCATGCACCCGCAGGACCTGGCGTCGCGCGGGCTGGTCGACGGCCAGAAAGTGCGAGTGCGCTCGCGGGTCGGCAGCATCGAGATCGAGGTGGCGGCCAGTGACGAGGTGATGGCCGGCGTGGTCAGCCTGCCCCACGGCTGGGGGCACGGGCGGCCGGGCGTGCAGTTGTCCATCGCCCGCGAACAGGGTGGGGTGAGCGCCAACGACCTGACCGACGAACGCCACCTGGATGCGCTCTCCGGCAACACGGCGCTCAATGGCGTGCCGGTGGAGGTCGAGGCGGCCTGACAAGCTGACGCACGTCACCTGCAAAGCCGAGCGTTGTACTCGGCTTTGCAGTACAATGCGCGGTACCGTGCCGGCCAAAGCCCACCGTGGGGATTGCCGGGTCAGTATCTGATAGTTCAGCCGAGGAAGTTCATGGATATCATCGATACCATCAAAGAGCAGATCGCCAACAACCCTGTCCTGCTGTACATGAAGGGTTCGCCGAACGCTCCCCAGTGCGGTTTCTCGTCCCGCGCCGCACAGGTGCTGATGGCTTGCGGCGAGAAGTTCGCCTACGTGGATATCCTGCAGAACCCGGAAATCCGCGCCAACCTGCCCAAGTACGCCAACTGGCCGACCTTCCCGCAACTGTGGGTCGGCGGTGAGCTGGTCGGCGGCAGCGACATCCTGGCCGAGATGTTCGAGAAGGGTGAGCTGCAACCGCTGATCAAGGAAGCCGTAGGCAAGGCCGACGCCTGAGTCTTTCCTGCTGCCGCACAAAGCCCCGCTTCGGCGGGGCTTTGTTTTTTGGGAAAAACAAATGACTGAACAAACGCGGGCCAACGCCGCGCGCTGGGCGTGTGGATACTGTTTCGCGATGGGTGGGATGGTGCACGGGAGCGTGATGGGGCGGGTGCCGGCGCTCAAGGGCATGACCGGGGTGGACGAGCAGCAGCTCGGCCAGGCCCTGTTGGGCGCGGGCTTCGGCGCGCTGCTGGCGTTCGTCTTCGCCGGCTCCCTGGTGCGTTGCTACGGCAGCCGGGCGCTCACCGTCGTCTCCGGGTTGGCGCTGATGGCCTGCTTCCCCTTGCTGGGGCTGGCGCGGAACGTCTGGGAGCTGGCGGCAGGCTTCCTGGTGGTCGGTCTGACCTTCGCCTGCATGGACGTGGCGATGAACACCCAGGCCGTGGAAGTGGAGCGGCGCCTCGGTCGGCCCTGCATTTCCAGCCTGCACGGCATGTACAGCCTGGGCGGCCTGGTCGGCGCGGTGGGGGCGGCGGCCTTCGCGGACCTGGCGCCGATCCGGCATTTCACCCTGCTGGCGCTGATCGCCGTGGCGATCCTGCCGTTCTTCGCCCGTCACCTGTTCGAAGGACGTCCGGAACCCGTGGAGGAAGAGGCGCCAGCCCAACGCGGCTGGCGCCTGCCGCCACCGGCGCTGATTGGCCTGGGTCTGCTGACTCTGTGCGCATTCGTCTCCGAAGGCGCGGTCGCTGACTGGGGCGCCTTGTTGCTGCATCAGGTAATGGGCGCGTCCGAACGCCTGGCGGCCCTGGGCTTCGCGGCATTCTCCGCGACTATGGTGCTGGGACGGCTGTTCGGCGACCGCCTGCGGGTGCGTTTCGCCGACGAGACGCTGGTGCGCAACCTGGCGCTGCTGGCGTGCACGGGCATGCTGCTGGCGTTGTTCAGCCCTTCGGTGGCGGGCGCAATCGCCGGCTTCGCCCTGGTGGGCGCGGGGCTGTCGGTGGTGGTGCCGATCCTGATCGGCGCGGCGGGCAATCGACCGGGTGTCGAGCCTTCCAGCGGCGTGGCCGCGGTGGCGTCGTTCGGCTATGGGGGCTTGCTGATGGGGCCGCCGCTGATCGGCTTCCTCGCCGAGCACGTGGGGCTGCGTCTGTCGTTGCTGGTGGTGGTGGGGCTGTGTGCCGGGCTGGTGCTCAAGGCATCGCTGGTGCGCCGTCCGCCGAAGGCGAACGCTTGAGAAGGGAAGGGCACCGGCGTCCACAACCGCGCCGGTGCCTTTTTCCTGATCAGTCGTCTTCGTGCATGTGCGACTGCAGGTAGTTCTCCAGGCCGACCTTCTGGATCAGGCCCAGCTGGGTTTCCAGGTAGTCGATGTGTTCTTCCTCGGACTCGAGGATGTCCTTGAGCAGATCGCGGCTCACGTAGTCATGCACGTTTTCGCAGTGCACGATGGCGTCGCGCAGATCCTTGGCGGCCTTGAGTTCCAGGTTCAGGTCGCACTGCAGCATTTCCTGGGTGTTCTCGCCGACCAGCAGCTTGCCCAGGTCCTGCAGGTTGGGCAGGCCTTCGAGGAACAGGATGCGTTCGATGAGCTTGTCGGCGTGTTTCATCTCATCGATGGATTCGTGGTACTCGTGCGCGCCGAGGCGTTTCAGGCCCCAGTCGTTCCACATGCGCGAGTGCAGGAAGTATTGGTTGATGGCGATCAGCTCGTTGCCGAGGACCTTGTTCAAGTGCTGGATGACTTTCTTGTCGCCTTTCATGCCGGAGTCCTGCCGTGTGGAGTGGGAGAGTCTGAAAGTGTGGTCCTCTTATAACTGGCTGTCAAACATAAGTACTTGAAAACCTTATAAAAAGGAATATGAATGCGAATGTTTTCATTCCTCATCTCGGCAGTAAGATGCTGAATTTCAGGCATAAAAAAACCGGGCATGGCCCGGTTTTCTGGAGTCTTCAGCTGAACTGAGCGTAGATCGCCTCGATCAGCTTGCCGCATAGGCGAGGGAATAGTTCACCGACTGCGCGCTCTGCAGTTCGCCAAGGGTCTCGCGGACCACCTGCTTGGCGAGGCAGGCACACTTGCCGCACTGGGTACCGACGCCGGTGCTTTCACGCACTTCGCGGTAGTTGCAGCAACCTTCGTAGATCGCATCGCGGATATGGGTATCGGTGACACCTTGGCAGAGACAGACGTACATGGTTGCACTACTGGTCGCTATGGGGTTGTTGGAGGCGATACTAATCTTAATGAGAATGATTGTCAAAATTTGTGGACGGGCTTTTCTTCCACCGGACAAATGGTCATTTCCGCCAAAGGGTTAGCGTTGCGAGGAGAAGGGCGTGCGCTGGGCGCACCGGAAAGTCGCGGTGTATCATGGCCGCCCCTCTGGAGTGGATAGCCGCGGATCCGGCCGCTTCAAGCCGGGCAGGGCATCTTGCACTCCCTTACGTCCTCACCACCGAAGGAAACATGGAATGAGCGTACTCGTAGGTAAGAAAGCTCCCGACTTCAACGTAGCCGCCGTCCTCGGCAGCGGCGAGATCGTTGATAGCTTCGTGCTGTCCGAAGCCATCAAGGGCAAGTACGGCCTGGTGTTCTTCTATCCGCTGGACTTCACCTTCGTCTGCCCGTCCGAACTGATCGCCCTGGACCGCCGCATCCCTGATTTCAAGGCGCGTAACGTCGAAGTGATCGGCGTGTCCATCGACTCCCACTTCACCCATAACGCCTGGCGCAACACCCCGGTGGACAAGGGCGGCATCGGCCCGGTCCAGTACACCCTGGCCGCCGACATCACCCATGAAATCGCCAAGGCTTATGACGTCGAGTCCGCCGACGGTGTCGCGTTCCGTGGCGCCTTCCTGATCGACCAGAACGGCGTGGTGCGCTCGCAGATCGTCAACGACCTGCCGCTGGGCCGCAACATGGACGAACTGCTGCGCCTGGTCGATGCCCTGCAGTTCACCGAGGAGCATGGCGAAGTCTGCCCGGCCAACTGGAAGAAGGGCGACAAGGGCATGACCGCCTCGCCGGAAGGCGTCGCCGCCTACCTGGCAGAGAATGCCGGCAGGCTGTAAGGCTGGCTGTGCATGAAAGAGCCCCGCCTTGGCGGTAATGCTGTTCACTTAAGCATTTAGTGGACAATCGCGAGCTCCGATAAACCGATACCAGGTGCTCTGGTATCGGTTTTTTGTTCCTTTTTCAGAGCCACAGAGGGAACAACCCATTCAAAATCTCCGCTTGAGGCGACCTGCGGAGCAAAGAAACGCCGCGATCCTGGCAAAGGAGTCGCGGCGTTTTTCTTAAGTGAACGGCATTACCGCCTTGGCGGGGCTTTTTTGTGGGCGCGCGGTAAAGCTCTTCGTAGGAGCGAGCTTGCTCGCGAACCATCGCCCCGCGGACGTAAGCCCCGACGCTGACGTCTTGTTCGCGAGCAAGCTCGCTACAGAAAGCGCGTGCAGAGAGTGCGCAGGCCTTGTAGGAGAAAGAAAACGCCCCGCAGGTGCGAGGCGTTTCCATGGAGACGGGAAGAACGATCAGTGATCGTCTTCCATCCAGCCGCCGAACTCTTTCCAGCGGTTGACGATGCCGCAGAACAGCTCGGCGGTCTTCTCGGTGTCGTAGCGCGCCGAGTGGGCCTCGCGGTTGTCGAACTCGATGCCGGCGGTCTGGCAGGCCTTGGCCAGGACGGTCTGGCCGTAGGCGAGGCCGGCGAGGGTGGCGGTGTCGAAGCTGGAGAACGGGTGGAACGGGTTGCGCTTCACGCCGCTGCGGTTCACCGCGGCGTTGAGGAAGCCCAGGTCGAAGCTGCTGTTGTGGCCGACCAGGATCGCCCGCTTGCAGCCGTTGGACTTCAGCGACTTGCGCACGCCGCGGAAGATCTCGGTCAGCGCCTGTTCTTCCGGCACGGCCATGCGCAGCGGGTGGTCCAGCTTGATGCCGGTGAACTCCAGCGCGGCCTGCTCGATGTTGGCGCCTTCGAAGGGCTCCACACGGAAGAAGTAGGTGTGTTCGGGGAACAGGTAACCGCTTTCGTCCATGCCGATGGTGACGGCGGCGATTTCCAGCAGGGCGTCGGTGCCGGCGTTGAAGCCACCGGTCTCGACGTCCACTACCACCGGCAGGTAGCCACGGAAGCGGCGCGCCATCGGATGGCGCGGGCCGGGCGGGAAGGAACCGTCGAGTTCTTCTTCGAAGATTTCGTTCTCATCACTCATGCCTCGGTCTCCAGCAGGCGCCAGCGCAGTTTCTCGCCGGCACGCAGCGGGACCACGTCGAAGTCGCCGAACGGCAGGGCCGCCGGGGCTTCCCACTCTTCACGCACCAGGGTGATGCGGTCGCTGTTGCGCGGCAGGCCGTAGAAGTCCGGGCCATGGAAGCTGGCGAAGGCTTCCAGCTTGTCCAGCGCGTTGCGTTGCTCGAAGGCCTCGGCGTACATCTCGATGGCGGCATAGGCGGTATAGCAGCCGGCGCAACCGCAGGCGGCTTCCTTGGCGTGGCGCGCGTGGGGCGCGGAGTCGGTGCCGAGGAAGAACTTCGGGCTGCCGCTCGTGGCCGCATCCAGCAGGGCTTCCTGGTGGGTGTTGCGCTTGAGGATCGGCAGGCAATAGAAGTGCGGGCGGATACCGCCGACCAGCATGTGGTTGCGGTTGTACAGCAGGTGGTGCGCGGTGATGGTGGCGCCGACGTTGGCCGGGGCGGCCTTGACGAAGGCGGCGGCATCGCCGGTGGTGATGTGCTCGAGGACCACCTTGAGGGTCGGGAAGCGCTCGACCACGCGGGTCAGGTGCTCGTCGATGAAGCGCTTCTCGCGGTCGAACACGTCGATCTCGGCGCGGGTCACCTCGCCATGCACCAGCAGCGGCAGGCCGACGTCGGCCATGGCTTCGAGCACGTGGAAGATGTTGTCGACGCTGGTCACGCCGGAATCGGAGTTGGTGGTGGCGCCGGCCGGGTACAGCTTGGCGGCGTGCACGTAGCCCGAGGCCTTGGCAGCGCGCACGTCGTCGGCGCTGGTGCGGTCGGTGAGGTAGAGCACCATCAGCGGCTCGAAGCGGCTGCCGGCCGGACGGGCGGCCAGGATGCGCTGGCGGTAGGCGTCGGCTTCGACGGCATTGCGTACCGGCGGAACCAGATTCGGCATGATGATGGCGCGGCCGAAGGTGCGGGCGGCGTCGCCGACGGTTTGCGCGAGCGCGGCGCCGTCGCGCAGGTGGATGTGCCAGTCGTCGGGGCGCAGGAGTGTCAGGCGGTCGGACATGCGGATTCCAGGAGGGCGGTTGCAGCGGAAAGATGTGGGGAAATGCTACCGGAAAAGGTTGTCGGCGGCACTCGCTATCAAGTTTCGCCGTGGCTGACCGATAGATTCGAAGAACCAATCCAGCTTGTGTGGAACCGCCGTGCGCCAGTCTCTTCTTTTCCTGCTTGTCCTTTGCGCGAGCCTGCCGGCCTGGGGGCTGACCTTTCAGACGCGCCTGGAAAGCGCCGAATGGACGGTGGCGGGCGACCAGTTCGAATGCCGGCTGTCGCAGAACGTGGCGGGCTTCGGCCTGGGCGAGTTCGTCTGGCGCGCCGGTGAGCAACCGACCTTCCGTCTCAAGCCCCAGCAGGACTGGCTCGGGCGCGGCGCGGCGACGCTGCTGGCGGCGGCCCCGCCGTGGCGGCCAGGGCAGGGCGAGGTGAACCTGGGCGCCGTGCAGGTCGGCGCTGGCGACGTGCCGTTCAACAGCACCCAGCAGCAGGCCGGGCGTCTGCTCGGCGGCCTGCTGGAAGGCCGTACGCCGGAGGTCCGGCATCGCACCCGTGATGGCGAGCGTTTGCTGGTGCGCCTGTTGCCGACGCGTTTTGCCGCCGGTTATGCGCAGTTCCAGGATTGTTCGGCGAAGATGCTGCCGGTGAATTTCGATCAGGTCCGACAGAGCCAGATCGGCTTCCCGGACGGCGGCACCGGGCTCGACGCGCTGGGCCGCGCCAAGCTGGACATCATCCTGCAATATATGAAGGCCGACCCGAGCGTGAACCGCATCGAGCTCGACGGTCATTCCGACAACAGCGGCAATCGCCTGGCCAACCGCGATACCTCGCGCCGCCGTGCCGTCGCGGTGATGGACTATCTCAAGGCCAATGGCGTGCCGGAGTCGCAGATCACCCTGCGTTTCTATGGCGAGCGCTATCCGTTGGTGAAGAACAATTCCGAAGCCAACCGGGCGCGCAATCGTCGGGTGACGGTGAACCTGTCTCGCGGACCTGCCGCCGAGGCAGAGCCGGCCGTTCCGGCTTCAGCGGCGCCCGCTGCGCCGGAAGCCTCGACAGCGGGCGCGGCCCCACCGGCGGCGGCCAGTCCCGCGCCCAGGAGCTGAAGCTGCGGCAGCGAGTCGCACCGACGATAGTATTTGTCGCTTTGTCGTCAAAAGCTGTCGCGCCTCTGTAAATAATCCTGAGCGGGCAGTAGAATCGGTCCCTTTCGTGACAACCCCCGTGGAGTTGAGTGGCATGGCGGACGTGAAGAAGGTAGTCCTGGCGTATTCCGGTGGCCTGGACACCTCGGTAATTCTGAAGTGGCTGCAGGATACCTATAACTGCGAAGTGGTGACCTTCACCGCCGACCTGGGTCAGGGCGAGGAGGTCGAGCCGGCCCGTGCCAAGGCCAAGGCGCTGGGTGTCAAAGAGATCTACATCGAGGACCTGCGAGAAGAGTTCGTCCGCGACTTCGTCTACCCGATGTTCCGTGCCAACACCATCTACGAAGGCGAGTACCTGCTGGGTACTTCCATCGCCCGTCCGCTGATAGCCAAGCGCCTGATCGAGATCGCCAACGAGACCGGCGCCGATGCCATCTCCCACGGCGCCACCGGCAAGGGCAACGACCAGGTGCGCTTCGAGCTGGGCGCCTATGCCCTCAAGCCGGGCGTGAAGGTGATCGCTCCCTGGCGCGAGTGGGACCTGCTGTCCCGCGAGAAGCTGATGGACTACGCCGAAACCCACAACATCCCGATCGAGCGCCACGGCAAGAAGAAGTCGCCGTACTCCATGGATGCCAACCTGCTGCACATCTCCTATGAAGGCGGCGTGCTGGAAGACACCTGGACCGAGCACGAAGAGGACATGTGGAAGTGGACCGTCTCCCCGGAGAAGGCCCCCGATACCCCGACCTACATCGAGCTGACCTACCGCAAGGGCGACATCGTCGCCATCGACGGCAAGGACATGACCCCGGCCCAGGTGCTGACCGAACTGAACCGTATCGGCGGCGCCAACGGCATCGGCCGTCTGGACATCGTCGAGAACCGCTACGTCGGCATGAAGTCCCGCGGCTGCTACGAGACCCCCGGCGGCACCATCATGCTCAAGGCGCACCGCGCCATCGAGTCGATCACCCTGGACCGCGAAGTCGCTCACCTGAAGGACGAGCTGATGCCGCGCTACGCCAAGCTGATCTACACCGGCTACTGGTGGAGCCCGGAGCGCGAGATGCTCCAGCAGATGATCGATGCGTCCCAGGAATACGTGAACGGCGTCGTGCGCCTGAAGCTGTACAAGGGCAACGTCATCGTGGTCGGCCGCAAGTCCGACGACTCGCTGTTCGATGCCAACATCGCGACCTTCGAGGAAGACGGCGGCGCCTACAACCAGGCCGATGCCGCTGGCTTCATCAAGCTCAACGCGCTGCGCATGCGCATCGCCGCGAACAAG
Source organism: Pseudomonas sp. MT3 (assembly GCF_054720805.1). Taxonomy (NCBI): domain Bacteria; kingdom Pseudomonadati; phylum Pseudomonadota; class Gammaproteobacteria; order Pseudomonadales; family Pseudomonadaceae; genus Pseudomonas; species Pseudomonas sp. MT3. Next base: position 980 of record NZ_JBTVPY010000017.1, on the reverse strand, counting down.
GGCCGCAAGCTGTTCTGAGCGGCCCTTGGGTAGGAGCGAGCGTACTCGCGAAGCCTTTGCTTTTTGCGCGATTCGCGAGCAAGCTCGCTCCTACGAAAAGCACAACGAACCCCGGCCACGAGCCGGGGTTCGTGTTTATAAGCCCCCACCGGGGCGCCTGATGAGGAAGAATCGATGAGACTGCTGCACACCATGCTGCGCGTCGGCGACCTGGACAAATCCATCGCCTTCTACACCGAAATCCTGGGCATGACCCTGCTGCGCCGCAAGGACTATCCGGACGGCCAGTTCACCCTGGCCTTCGTCGGCTACGGCAGTGAAGACGAGAACAGCGTCATCGAGCTGACCTACAACTGGGGCGTGGACCAGTACGAACTGGGTACCGGCTACGGTCACATCGCCCTGGAAGTGGCGGATGTCTACAAGGCCTGCGAGGACATCCGCTCCCGTGGCGGCAAGATCACCCGCGAGCCGGGCCCGATGAAACACGGCACCAGCATCCTGGCCTTCGTCGAGGATCCGGACGTACCCCAAAGTTTTCACTGATTTGACATATCTCTAAAGTATTCTATACATGGACAGGCTTCTTCGTGATCGGAGACTGCCATGCCCCCCCGTTCCTCGCGCAGAGTTGTTCTGCCATCCTTCAGTCGATTTAGTTCGTCATTAGTAAATACTGGCTCAGTACATTTCCAGAAGACGGATGCCTTTTGCTACGCAACAACGTATTGCGAATCTGGTTCGTTTGAAGAGTCGACGAATGAGTTCACCCATTTCCCTGTCGTGATTAATCGAGACGGCAGTGTTTGGCGTGAGGCAGCATATTATATATATCACAGACTTTCTGTTGACGCGGCGTCAAATCAAACTGCATATGCTGTTGCACTGGACTTGGCGCTATTTCGCCGATTTCTCGATGAGAATGATTTAGCATTTGAATCGCCCCGGCTTTCCTAGACACTTTCCAAGCTCTGGAAATA
>NZ_JBTVPY010000016.1:0-137020 GCF_054720805.1 Pseudomonas sp. MT3 | reverse complement strand
ATTTCCAGAGCTTGGAAAGTGTCTAGGAAAGCCGGGGCGATTCAGTATTATTTATTCCATCTTTCATAATCGTCACAAATGTCCCGTCCGGTTTTGTAACCACAACATCATCACCCTTTATTCGGAAGAAGACGTCACCTCTCGTACCACCGCTCCCTTGACCTGCAAATTTCCCAGGGATTACTTTTTCTGGGTTATTGCCAATATCTTGGATTTTATCAAGTACCATCTGCCGATCAGCAGGATTTTTAGCACTTCCACCGAAGTCTTCGACGTGCTTTCCTAGCTTCTTCCCTAATTGCCCTGAATCAACCTTGAATTGTGCATTCGCACCTACGCCACTTGTAGGCACAGTCGTGGAGCCAGGTTTAGGTAGCAGTTGGACCTCGCCTTTTGCACCAACAGTATCACCCGACGCGACTTTCCCTGTCGATGCGGCTGCAACCCAGACGCAGTGCGGCTTTCAGAGCATCGCACGGACGCAATTCTACCCCCGCCCGAAAAATCGCCCCGACGCGCCTTTCCTCCCGGCATCCGGGCTTGGGCAAGCCATATCCAAACCGATATAATTGCCTCAACCCTTGGCGCAACCAAAACCCATGATCGAGATCGAAGAAACAGCATCGGTGTGGCAGGCACTGGCCGACACGCCCGAGCAGGCCGCTAACCTGCAGGTACGGGCTGAGCTAATGCGCCACATTGGCGAGATTATCGCGGCAGCGGGGTGGACTCAGGTCGAGGCGGCCAGACAGTGCGGCGTAACTCAGCCGCGCATCAATGACCTGCTACGCGGCCGGGTTTCGCGCTTCTCGCTCGATGCCCTGGTGAACGTCGTCACGGCACTCGGTCGGCGGGCGCAGCTCGTTATCAGCCCGGATTGAGGCCGGGTGCTACTCAGGAGCCACACATGAGAAATGCAGAGCAATGGAAGGCTTTTGACCTGGCCGATTGGGCGCTCGATCTGCTGTTCGCTCATTACACCAGACTGATCTACCTGGAGCGGCAGAAGCCCGCGCCCGACGTGGCGCTGATCGCTCAGTGGCAGCAGGAGCAACGCACGCTGCACGATGAAAGCGATGCCTTGCGCATTGAGGATCAGGCCAACAGCGAGCGCGTTCTAAACACCTATGGCCCGCTGGCACGGGCGCTTAATCAGCCCGCCAACCCGGCGTGAGAGTTGTTCATCACGCCGGGTCGTGGGCGTTGTTCATCACCGTGGCGGGTGGCTCTGCTGGGCCTGCATGTAGCGGCGTAGCAGTTGGTTGATGCGCGTCTGGTAGCCCGCGCCCTGGCCCTTGAACCACTCCAGCACATCGGCATCGAGGCGGATGGTCACCGCCTGCTTCACCGGCACGCGCAGCTCGGCGCGACGAAAGAAATCATCGCCCAGCTCGGGCATGTCGCCGGTGTCGATGCCCTGGTCGTCCAGCTTGGCCAGGCGTTCCCAGTCAGTTTTCGATGCTTTCGACATAGCGTTTGGCCTCCTGTTTGGTGGCTTTTCGGGCGGAGATGATGCGAATCACATCGCCCCGCCGCTCGGTGTACACAACCACGCCGATCAGCACCTTGATCCAGCCGATGCTGATCCAGCGCTCTTCGCCGTAGTCCGCTCGCTCATCACGCAAGGCCAGCATCGGGTGCTGGAAGATGTCCGGCACGTCGTTGAAGTCGATGCCGTGCTTGCGGATGTTGGCCTGGTTCTTGGCCTCGTCCCATTCAAACCGCATGGGGCATCCTGTATTTACTTATGTACATACACAATACGCTCCTGAGTGAAAAAGCACAGCCCCTGGCGGTGCGGTGGCGCAGCCGCCGTGCCGCCAGGGACCAACAAGCGCAGCGCGTTAGGCTTTGGCTTTTCGACGCGTAGCGGCGGGCTGTTCGGGTTGCAAAGGGGGCACCCTTTGGCACGGGAGGTGTATACCTCCTTGGCGTGCCTGTCTTTTTCGCCGTTGCTTGAGGCCGCTGCGCGGCCTGTTTGGTGATTACGGCAGAGTGAAACAAATAGCCCCAGCAGTGCCGGGGCTATTTTTATTTCAGGTGAACTCTATCTTGCATTCTGACAGAGGGAATGAGCGTCCATCTGAGATAACAAATTGATCGCCTTCTATTCTAGCAAGAAGTAAACCAAGCCCCCTGGCCCCCTCTTCCATATCCTTCCGCCAGCCGGAAAGATCGCCGTGATATATGGCTGCATGAAAAAGCGGGCCATCGGGAGGTGTAACATCACACCCAGCCTCATTGATACCGCCACAAGTCGCATTAGGCGGCTCAGTAAAGCACGTTATATTCTTAAACTGCTTTCTAAACTTATTCTTCCCGTCATCGGAAAAATAAATAGCCTCACGAGTAGATGCGCCATCAGTTCCAGGAACAACCCTAGCATCTGCCCTTTCCAGCTTCCCACCGAGTATTACCTCCAGCTCTTCGAGTTTATCGCTCATAATGTAACCTCAATTTTTCACAGGAGTAATCACAAACTTGAAGTTTGTAACGCCTGCCTCTTTAAATATCTTCGAATACTGACTAGCAAGCTCTGGGCTATTCGTATGGTAAACAACGCCGCCTTCAAAGCCTGATGAATATTTCTTCGCTTGATCTACCATCTTGGATTGTTCTGCAACTGACCAAGGCTTCGAGCCTGAAGGGCTAGCCGGGTTCCGAATAGAACTCCCCCAATCCTCTACAAATTTAGCCTCAACAGCAGTTCGCTTCCCGTCAACAATCGTTACGTTGTCCGCGACGCCATTCACTCGCTTTCCATTTATGACTGTTGTGTACTGACGATCAGCATATGGAACACTTCCATATATATCCCGTACACCACCTTCATAGCTTTGCGCTTTATCGATGGCACGTTTGCCACTGACGGCCACGGGGCTGGTGGTTTCCAGCGCGCTTGCAGTTGCTTTTGCACCGAAGAAACAGCGTTACACTACGAGAGCTTCAAAAACTCCAACCCTTCACATTTAATAATTTCGGAGGGTATTTCCTTATAAACAAAAAGCTCATCGCCCAGATTAATAAAACTTAAACACTCAGAATTACCAAAGCGGAGCAGCACCCCAGCAACCGAGTCTTCAACAGAGGATAAAATCAATGAGACCGAATTCAATTCCTCCCCTACAACTGACGAAAAAGCCTCGTCACTTTCTAGTGGGAAAATCTTTTCCGCCCCAAACTCCCCTAAGTCGCACTCAGCAACAACATCAGAGCTATATGCTATAGACGAGCCATCAGGAGCACACTTTAAAGTCCCAAAATCTTTTCCATCAAATAAAAGAGCTACCGCTTGCGGATTGCCATTTTTTTTCGATTCAAATACATGAAACAACCCCCAAACAAGGAGCAATCGCAGCCCTATGCAACCAATCAACCAAGATTTAAACGCTTCGGATACCACGATCATTGTGGATTACCTTTCAGCGCATTTTTCACGGACGTATTATTTATTCCATCTTTCATAATCGTCACAAATGTCCCGTCCGGTTTTGTAACCACAACATCATCACCCTTTATTCGGAAGAAGACGTCACCTCTCGTACCACCGCTCCCTTGACCTGCAAATTCCCCAGGGATTACTTTTTCTGGGTTATTGCCAATATCTTGGATTTTATCAAGTACCATCTGCCGATCAGCAGGATTTTTAGCACTTCCACCGAAGTCTTCGACGTGCTTTCCTAGCTTCTTCCCTAATTGCCCTGAATCAACCTTGAATTGTGCATTCGCACCTACGCCACTTGTAGGCACAGTCGTGGAGCCAGGTTTAGGTAGCAGTTGGACCTCGCCTTTTGCACCAATGAATTAACTGAAGCGCCAATGCTACTCGTAAATCTTAGATGCAAGCAGTATTTTCGCAAATGTCTGCCAACTAGGAGTGAGGACGTCCTCATCTCCAGAGTTCGCAACATAAAAATTCATTGCTCTAACCCAAGCTTCCATGGCGTCCAAAAACCTTTCTAGCGTAGGATTTTCCCACTCACCTGGATTTGACTCTAAATCTTCCTTAAGCCCACAGATAAAATCTGCAAACTCTTCTCTTGTATTAATACTCTCAAGCATCTCATCTAAATCCATACATCACCTATTTGCAAATTCCACGAACACAAATTATAGAGCCGTTATTTGGCGTGGTCATTTTTCTCCCAATTTCTTTGGCTATTTCGGCCTCGGTAGCTGGAACAGTTTTAACTGGCACACCGGCAGCAGATGCAGCTAAAACCCGACGATTATCTAAAGTATAGATAAGTCCATCTTTCTCAAACACTCGAACGGCAGGCAAGTCGACAGGAGAAATTTTCCCAGATTTTAAATCATCAATCGTTGTTTGCAGAACCTTTCCATCCGCAAAACTATTCTTAACGCTATCTTGGGTAAATCGAATGTCTTTGGGATTTGCATATCCAGTCAAGTTATCTGGAAGTCCAGAAGGCATTTTCTGCCCAGAGCCACCAGTCGCTTTTGGACCTTGCGGAGCCGGCAGCTTACCCAATCCCTCAACCAGATCAGCAGCCTCAGCTACCTTACCTTCTTTGTAAAGAGCCTTCGCCTTGCCCAGTATCTTCGCGGCGCCGTCCCCAATGCCAGGCACAACACCTATTCCAGCCATCGCATAATCGAAGGGGTCCTGTGCCTCAACAAAGCTTTTGGCATCGCCATAACCCGGAATGAAATCCGAGCCAAAACTGACCATCGCTTCGGCCAGACGCTTGGAGTCAGCTGCCGTTATCGGGTTATTAACCGCCAGGTTGCTCTGCAGCTCCGCAGTGATGGTGTACGCCATCAACTGGGGATTCTGCCTAGCCTGTTCGGCCTGCTCCCAACCTTCGGCACTCCAACTGGCCTTCTGCAGACTTCTCGCTGCTTCAAGCGCTTCCTTGCGTAGCGCCGTGCAAGTCGCACCGTTGCCCCCTGGTGAGCACGCTGCGAGTAGCGCCAAGTCACGATTGCGGTCGAGCTGATTTAGCTCATCAACGCGGCCACAAGCAGTTGAGTCCCCGCCGTTGCATGCCTTCTTGGCCTCGAAGCGCTCCTGGTTCTCTTCGTGATTAAGGTAGTTGTACTGGACAGAATTCCTCGCCGCCCACGCGCCGGTATTGAGCTTGTCAGCGCTGGCTCCAGGGTCTGACACCGCCACACCAATCAGGCCCGTCAGTTGCGAGGCCATGGTCAACATGGCTTCGCGATTTTCTGGCGAATAGCCGCTGACCAGCTTGTCCAGATCGCTTACCAGCGCTTCGTTGAGCCCTGCACCGATGGCTCCAGCCGCGAAGCTGTCACCGCGCGCTTGGGCTGCAAGGCCACCCATCAGGGCATGCATCACCACCATCTGCGCGTCACCGGCACTCAGGCCGTTCGCCTTGCCGAAGTCGCCAATGGCATTGAAGCCCGCTGCGGCAAAGGTGTTGTAGAGGCTGTCCTTGAGTGCATCACCAAAGCTGCCGTCTTGCCCCAGGGTTTTGCTCAGGGCGGTGCTGGTGAGGTTCTGCATGGCCTGGTTGGCGGCGAAGCGACTGGCACCACTGACGGTGCTCAGGTCCACGTTCGAAACCTTAGTGGTGTCAATGTTGGTCTGAGTGTCGAGAACCTTGTCGAAGTACTTGGTGGCCAGGTACGCCGTGGCTGCCGCAATGGCGTAGCTCTTCAGGTTGTCGGAGCTGGCGGCATATTTCAGCCCCTGACCGAGGTCCCCTCCGTTGTTGATAGTGCCCACCGCGAGGTTGCTGGCCATCGGGCCATAGACGGGGCCGAGATAGGCCGCAGCCACGATGGCAATAGCCAGCGATGGAGCCGCTCCCAGGCTGTTATTGCTGTACTTGTAGGAGTCATGGAACTCCTTCACCGCCCGCCAATCCACATCCCCACGGGCTTCGGCGTCCTTGATCCACGCCAGGTTCGGATCGGCCTGCACCATCGCATCGATGGCCTGACTGACGGACTGCTGGTCGAGGTGCTTGTAGTCGATCTTCAGCCCGTCCACGGCCTTGATCGTCAGGTTGCCCTGGGCGATCAACTCGCTCTGCCGCACGGTTTCGTCGGTCTTGCCCTTGCCCTTGGCGCTGCTCCAGGCAAGGTCGCTGTTGCTCTTCTCGTGGCTCTCCTGGTGCAGGTCCTTCACCGCTTCGAAGGTGACTTCGCCGCCGCTGAGAATGGCGATGTCATTGCCCGCCTCCAGTTTGGCGCCCTGGTACTTCTGGTCGCCGCCGCTGAGCAGGGTGATGTCGGCGCCGGCGCTGATTTCGCTGCCCACAGCTTTGACGTCGGTGACTTCGTCACGCTGGGTCTTCTTCTTGCCCCAACTGCCCTTTTCTTTCTTGTCGTAAAGGCTGTAGTCGCTGTCGTTGGCGGCGAGCAGTTCGATCTTGTCGCCGGCCACCAGGTAGGCTTCATTGCCGGCGCCGATCTTGCTGCTGACGAGGGTGAGGTTTTCGCCCGCGCTGATCAGGACGTCGCCACCGGCGTTGACCTCGGAGGCCTGCTGGCCGACGTGGTCTTCCTGGGTGGTGATCTTCTTGCCGCCGCCCTTGTACTTGGCGTCGCTGTGTTCTTCGTTGGCGGCGGAGGCGAGGACTACGTCGCGCCCGGCGCTCATGGCGATGTCGCGGGCGGCGTCGATGCGGCTGGCGACGGCGCTGAGGTCGCGGCCGGCGTTGAGTTCGAGGTTGCCGCCAACCTGCACCTCGCTGCCGTGCTGGGTGACGCTGGTGACGTTGCCGGTGACGCGGCGGCTCTGGAAGTCGAAGCTATCGACCTCCTGCGCGGCCTCCAGGCGCAGGTCGCGTCCGGCGGTAAGGTCGGCATTGCCGCCGGCCTGGATGACACTGCCGGCGCTGATCAGGTCGCGGCCGGCGGTGATCTCCAGGTCGCCGCGGGCTTCGATGCGGGCGGCGTTGTTGGCGATTTCCTTGTGGATGCGGTGGGCGTCGTTGCTGGCGTCGACCGAGGTGATGCTGCGCTCGTTGATGACGTCGCCGGTCAGCGCGGTGAGGCTGACGTCGCGGCCGCTGATGATGCCGCCAGCCGCGTTGCGGATGCTGTCGACGGCCAGCAGGTCGAGGCGGTTGCCGGCTTCGATCAGACCGCTGTTGTTGATGTTGGTGGCGCTGGCGGCGAGGTCGCCGCTGGCGCGCAGGGTGCCCTGGTTGGTCAGGTTGCCGCCGCTGATCAGCGACAGGTCGTTGCCCATGATCAGGGCACCGTTGGCGGCCAGGCGGCCTTCGGCCTGGGCGAGGTAGAGCACCGGCACCAGGACCTTTTCACCGTTGATGGTGGCTTCTTCGAGCCAGACGATGTCGTGGGTCAGCGCGGCGACCTGCTCGGCGGAAAGGCCGACGCCCAATTGCAGCTGGAGGCTGTCCTTGTAGGCGATGGCGTTGTCCATCAGGTACTTGAACAGGGCTTCGTCGCTGGCCATGCCGTCGATGTAGCGCTGGCCGGTGCGGGCGACCACGGCCTGCTGGATCAGGCGCTGTTCGTAGAGGCCGTCGCCGAGGCGCTTCTGTGCCTTGTCCGGGTCGTAGCCGAGCTGGCCGAGCAGGTAGTCGGAGCCGAGGAAGCTCTTCAGGTTGGTCAGCTCAGGGTTGGTCTCGACCAGGTATTTGTGGCTGTTGTCCGGTGTGGCGCTGCTGGGCAGGCCCTGTACACGCGGGACGTTGAGGGCCGCGCCTGACTGGGCATCGGCGCTGGCGACGTTGCCAGCCGGGACGACACTGCCCGCGCCAGGCGCAGCGCCGTCGAGGCTCCGTTCGCGCTGCGCGGCGCTGATGCTCTGGCCGCTGAAACTGAGATCGCCCGCACCCTGCACTGTGCCGGTGCTGCCGCCGGTGCCGCCCTGGCCGCTGAGGCGGAAGAGGCCGTTTTCGCCCTGCGGCAGGCTGAAGCCCGGCAGGGTGACGGGGTTGACCTGCTTCTGCGCGAGGTCCGGCGGCAGTTGCGAGGTGATCGCAAGCTGGACGGTGGTGGCGCCGTTGGCAACACCGACGTCGCGCGGGCTGATGGTCTGCGCACCGGCGTCGCGCTTCACCACGCTGTTGTCGAAGCGTTCGCTGGCGTTGATCACCACATCGCCGGCGGCCTGGATCACCGCGGAGGCGGCGGGAGAGCCGGAGACCGCTACGTCGGAAGTAGTGATGTTGTAGAAGCCATCCGGGAAGCCACCGGAATCGAAGACTTGCTGGCGGGTCAGGCGGCCGGGATCGTAGTCCGGAGAGTTCGGGTCGTTGTAGCTGTTGTAGAGGTCCTTGTTGGCACGGAAGGCCCAGTACTCATTGTCGTTGCGGGTGTAGAACTCGGCGTTGTAGTGGCGCTCGACGCCGCCAGCGGCGCCCTGGTTGCGGAAGGTGGCCGTCTGGATGTCGATGTTTCCGCCCGAGCCAATACTGCTGTAGAGGTTGTCGAAGGAGCCGCCACGGAAGCGGAAGTCGCCGCCGGCGGTGATCGACGCCTGCGGCGCGTCCTTGAGAATGACGTCCTCGGAGCGCTCCTGGGATAGGAAGTGGACTTCGCAGCCCTTGCCATCGCAGACGTCGTCGTACTTGAACTGGATGCTGCCGGAAACAATGCGCTCGCCGATCTGGAAGTCGTCGGCACGGCGGTTGTCGAAATCCTGCACCAGCAGGGTCATGGCGCCGGCGCTTTCGAAGCTGCCAGAGATGTTCTGCACGCTGCTCGCCCAGCCTTCCTGGTCGTTGGCGGCGATGTGCAATGTGCCCAGGCTGTAGAGGTCGGCGTTGCGGTTGGTGAAATTCTGCGTACGCAACTGCATGTTGCCGCCGCTGAAGATCAGGCCGTTCTCGTTGAGCAGATTACCGGCGCCCAGATACAGATTGCCGGCGCTGCCGAGGGTACCGCGGTTGTTGAGGCTGGCGGCGCTGACGCGCAGGTCCTGGGTGGCGGTCAGGCGACCGCCGTTGTCGAGGGTGCCGCTGCTGTTGATGACTGTCGTCGCGCCACCGCCTCCAATGCTGCCGCTCTGGCCGATACCGATGTAGCCAGCGCCGAGGGACAGGCTGCCCAGGCTGCTCAGGCGGCCATCGGCGGTGTAGTTGCCGCTCAGATCGAGATCGAGCGTGCCATCGCTGGCGATCAGGCCGGCGTTGGCCCAGTTGCCGCCGCGGCCGATGAGGCTCTGCGCGGCCAGCAGCTGGCCGTACTGCCCCTGGTCGAGCTGACCGATGTCCAGGTTCAGGTTGCGCGCCTGGATGATGGCGTTGTTGGTCCAGCTGGCGGCCTGGTAGGTGAGGCTGCCGTTGGAGGTGAAGTTGCCGCCGGCAAGGCCGGCCTGGCCGAGGTCGACGCCGAAGGTGCCGGTGCCGACGTGCAGCACGTTGCCGCCGCCGTTCTGCAGGGCGCCGGTCTGCAGGATCAGGTCCTGGGTGGCGCCTTCGATGCGGCCGAGGTTGTTGTTGAGCAGGCCGCCGCTGACGATCTTCATCTGGCTGGGGCTGGCTGCGCGCATCAGGCTGGCGGGCGTCTGGCCCAGCGCGCGAATGGCGCCGACCACGTTGTTGATGCTGGCTGCGCCGAGGGTCAGGTTGCCGCTGCTTTCGATCAGTCCGAACTGGTTGTTCAGCGCGCCGTTCAGGCTGGCGTCGATACTACCGGCGCCGATCTTGCCGCCTTGGCCAAGTGCTGCGCCGTCGTTGAGCAGCTGGTTGCCGCGCAGGTAGAGCAGGTTGCCGGCGTAGAGGCCGCCGCCCTGGTTGTTCAGGTCGGTGGTGCTGATGCGGTTGTCGCCGCTGACCGCCGAGAGGTGGCCGGCGCGGTTGTCGATGCCGCCCGTGGCGGTGATATCGAGGCCCTTGGCCTGGGTGGTGCCGGCGTTGTTGCTGAAGGTGCCGGTGACCAGCTTGAGGTTGCCGTTGGCGGCATTGATGACACCGCCGTTGCTGTTGTCGAGGCTGGCGCTGCCCAGGTCGAGCTGGCCGGTCTGGCTGATGATGCGGCCGTTCTGGTTGCCGAGGGCGCCGGTTGTCTTGAGGGTGGTGTCGCCCTGGCCCTGCAGGGTGCCGCCGCCGTTGGCGATGCTGGCGGCGCTGAGGTTGAGCTGGCCGGCCTTGCTGAAGACCAGGCCGTCCTGGCCGTTGAGCAGTTCGGCGGTGAGTTGTAGGGTCAGGTCGTCCTGCGCGGCCACGGTGCCACTGACGCTGTTGTCGAAGCGCCCGGCGAGGACCTTGAGCAGCCCCTGGCTGGCGAGCTGGCCGCCACGGTTTTCCAGGCTGCCGACGCTCAGGTTGAGCGGGCCGCCGCTGGCGATTTTCGAGCCGGCGCCGTTGTTCAGCAGGGCGCCGAGCAGGCCCAGGCGCAGCGCGCCCTGGCTGACCAGGCTGCCGCCGCTGTTGTTCAGGCTGCTGGCGTCGTAGTCGACACGGGCGGCGCTGATCTGCCCGGCGCGGTTATCCACAGCCTTGGCGCTGCCAGTCAGGCCGCCCTGGGCACTGAGAAGGCCGCCGTTGCTGTTGTCCACGTCGCCGTCCACGGTCAGGCCGAGCCCGCCCTGGGTGGAAACGATGCCGCCGGCGTTGTTCAGGCTGCCGGCGCCGAGGCCGAGGTTGCCCTTGCTGACCAGCGCGCCGGCGCCGTGGTTGTCGAGCGCGCCGCTGACCGTCAGGGTCAGCGCGCCATCGCGGCTGGAGAGTGTGCCACTGCTGCTGTTGTCCAGGCTGGCGGCGTTGACCAGCAGGCCTTGCCAGCCGGAGAGCAGGCCTTGGCTTACGTTGCGCAGGGCGCCGGCGTTCAGTTCGAGCTGGCCGGCGCTGATGATCCGGCCGCTGTCGCCGTTGTCGAGCTGGCCGCTGGCCGTGAGCGCAAAGCCCTGGCTGGCGGAAATTTCCCCGCCACGGTTGTCGAGGTTGCCCAGGCCGTTGATCTGCAGGGCGCCGGTGGCGCTGAGCAGGCCGCCACGGTTGTCGAAGTCGCCGCGCTGGGCGCCGTTGCCCAGGTCGAGGGTGACCTTGCCTTCGCCGATCAGTGCGGCCTGGCGCTGGATCAGTTGGGCGACGATCAGGTGCAGGTCGCCCTTGGCGGAGATTTCCCCGCCGCCTGTGGATTCGAGCTTGCCGCCGCGCAGGGTCAGCGCGCCCTGGCTGGTGATCAGGCCACCGGGCTTGCCGGTGGCGCTGGCGCCGTTGAGGACGTTGCCGGCGCCGAGGTCGAGGCCCAGGGCACCGCTGATCACACCGTCGCGGTTGTCGAGGTCGGCGGTGCTGGCGTCGAGGCGGCCCTGGGCGAGCAGGCGGCCGTCGCGGTTGTCGGTGCTGCCGGTGGCCAGCAGCAGGTCGCCGGTGGCGGACAGCAGGCCACCCTGGTTGTTCAGGCTGGCGCTGCCGACATCGAGCTGGCCGCTGGCGACCAGTGCGCCGTCGCCGTGGTTGTCCAGCGCGCCCTGGCTGCGCACGAGCAGGTCGCCCCGGCTGGCGAGGGTGCCGCCCTGGCTGTTGTCCAGGCTGGCGGCGCTGACGCTGAGGCCGTTGGTTCCGGAGAGCACCCCGGCGTTGCTGTTGTTCAGCGCGCCGCTGGTGAGGGTCAGACGGTCGCCGGAGAGGATCTTGCCGTCCTGGTTGAGCAATGTCCCGGTAGTGAGGGCGAAGGCGCGGTCACTGGAGATTTCACCGCCCCGGTTGTCGAGACTGACGACGTTGCGCAACACCAGTTGGCCGGGGCTGCCGAGCAGGCCACCGGCGTTGTTCAGGGCGCCGCCCTGGAGGTCGAGGTCGACCCCGCCCTGGCCGATCAGTTGGCCGCCGCCGTGCTGGTCGAGGCCGGCAATCTGGCCATCGATCACACCGCGCGCGGACAGGCTGCCGCCCTGGCTGTTGTCCAGCTGGGCGGTGGCGAGGTGGATGGCGGCGTCGGTGACGATGCGGCCCTTCTGGCTGTTGTCGAGCTTCGCGCCTTGCAGGCGGATGTCGCCGGCGGCGCTGAGGAGACCGCCGGCGTTGTTCAGGTCGGCGCCGCCGAGGTCGATGCTGCCGTCGCTGAGCAGCTTGCCGCCGCTGTTGTCGAGCGCACCGGCGAGACGGGAGAACAGCAGGCCGGCACTGGAGACCGCGCCCCCACGGTTGTCGAGGCTGCCGGTATTGAGGGTCAGGCTGCCCTGGCTGAGCAAGGCGCCGTTAGCGCTGTTGTCGAGCGCGCCGGCCAGTTGCAGCCAGAGGCTGTTCTGGCTGTTCACCCGGCCGCCCTGGCTGTTGTCCAGGCTCTGCCCGGTGATGCTCAGGCCGTCGCGGCCGGCCAGGGTGCCGGCGCGGTTGGCGATGCGCTGCACCTGCAGGTCGAGGCCGGCGTCGCCGATGACCTTGCCGGCGCCGTTGTCCAGGCTGGCAGCCCGCACAGCGACCTTGGCACGGCTGGAGATTTCGCCGCCCTGGTTGAGCAGGTCGGTGCCTTTGACGCTGACGCCATTGTTGGCGGCGATGAGGCCGCCGTTACGGTTGTCGAGCTGCCCGGCTTCGAGGTTCAGCGCGCCCTGGGCGAGCAGTTCGCCGCCCTGCTGGCTGACGCTGTCGGCCTTGGCCTGCAGGTCACCCTTGGCATTCACGCTGCCCTGGGCGTTGTTCACCTGGCTGGCCGTCAGGCGCAGTGCCGCGCCGCTGTCGAGGGCGCCGCCCTGGCTGTTGTCCAACTGGTCGACGTCGATCTTCAGGTCGCCCAGGCTGCTGATCACACCCAACGCACTGTTGTTCAGGCTGGCCCCGGACAGGGTCACGCCAGCATCGCCGACCACCAACCCGCCCCGGTTGTCGAGGTTGCCGGCCTGCACGCCGAGCGCGCCCTTGGCCGAGAGCAGGCCATCGGCCTGGTTGTCGAGCGTGTGCTGCACGCGGGCCTGCAGGGTGCCGTTGCTGACCAGGGTGCCCTTGCCGCTGTTGTCGAGGCTGTCGAGGGTGAAGTCCAGCGACTGCTCGGCGGAGAACAGGCCCAGGCGGTTGTCCAGCGCGCCGCCGCTGACTTGCAGGCGGTTAGCCACGGCCTGGCCGTTGCGGTTGTCCAGACGCGCGGCGCTGAGGTTCAACTGGTCGCTGGCGAGCAGGCGGCCCTGGCGGTTGTCCAGGTTGGCGGCGCCGACGCGGGTGGTGGCGCCCTTGAGCGCGCCACCCTGGTTGTCCAGGGTGCCGCTGGCGTTGATATCGAGGTTGCGACTGGCGAGCACGCTGCCGCTGTTGCGCAGGTTTTGCGCGCTGATCGCCACATCGCCCTGGGCGTTGCGGCTGTTGTCCGGATTCACGCCGGCTTCGAGGATGCTGGTATTGGCCAACTGCGCAGCGGAAAGCTGAATGCGCGAGCCGGCAGCCAGTTGGCCCTGATTGGTCAGCGTTCCATTGGCATTCAGTTCGGCAGCACCGGCCGCATAGGTCGGGCCGGTGAGGGCGATGTCCTGGGCCTTGGCGCGCAGGTTGCCGGCGGCGCTGGTGCGGGCCAGGGTCAACTGGCCGTTGGCGTCGATCTGGATGTCGCCGCCGCTGGCGGCCATGTTGCCGGCGAGCTTTACCCCGACCCCCTGCTCGGTGCCCACCAGGCGGATGGCGCCGGCGTACATGCCGCCCAGCGCGGAGCTGTCGATGGCCAGTTGCGGCTTGGCGCTGCCGTCGTCGGCCTTGGCGGTGGCGGCGAGGGTCTCGGCGTCCACCTGGTTGCGGCCGGTCACCACGGCGAGTTGCTGTGCGTAGAGGTCGGCGTTGAGCCTGGCGCTGCGGGTGATCAGCTCGAACTGGTCGAGGTTGCTGGCATTCAGGCCGGCGCCTTCGACGCTGATCTCGCCGCCGTCGACGTCATAGCCGCGCAAGCGCTCGCCATCCATCAGCGGCTTGCCGGTGGTCAGGGTGGCGCGCGGGGTGTTGATGAAGCCGCAGCCGTTGCAGGTGATGCCGTGGGGGTTGGCGACGATGACGTGGGCGGCCTGCCCGGCCACTTCGGTGTAGCCGCGCAGCTGCGAGGGGTTGGCCCCGGTGACTTCGTTGAGGATCTTGTTGGCCGCGCCACCCTTGAGGTTCGGGTTGCCGACGATGATCCCGCCCAGTTGGGTGGACTGGGTCTTGCCGGTGGCGTTGTTGAGGATCAGGCCGTTCTGCCCGACGTTGTAGTCGCTGAACCTGTTGTGGGAGAGGCCCGCGCCGTTGGGCGTGGCGATGTTCACCACGGGCACGCCGTTGCCCGCCGCGCCCAGGTGCGTATTGCCACCGGCTGCCGCATCCACCGCCAGCTCGGCCGCTGCCGCGACGATGGGGTTGAGGATCAGGATGCCGGCAAGCACGCTGGCAATGGCCTGGTACAGCGGGTGGCGTACGTCCATGTGGGAATCTCCCAAGTGCCGGCAGATGCCAGCTACTAGCTAAAGAGCGAATCGGTTCAGAAGAAGAGGTCGACGCGGAAATACACCGGGTGCTCGCGTCGCTCGATGATGTCGGGGCGCTCCAGGGAGCGTGCCAGGGTCACGGAGGCGGCGGCGTACTGCCCGCGTGCGCTGAACTCCAGGCCATGGCCGCTCATGCGCCCGGAAAGGCCCGGGTTGTATTGGCCGTGCTCGATGACGCCGAAGTCGTAGGCATAGGCCACGCCGTACTCCTGCACCCAGGGCAGCAGCGGCTCCCAGGTCACGGCGCGGCGCCAGCGCAGCTGATTGCGCCAGTAGTAACCGGAGTCGCCGGAGAGGGTCTGGTCCTTGAAGCCGCGGATCGAACTGAGGCCGCCCAGGCTGATGCGCTGCGGGCTGTAGAGCACGTCTTCACTGTGCTGGCCGGTGGCGAGGCTTTCGAAGCTGAAGGCTTGCTCCCACAGCGTGAACGGCTGCAGGTAGCTCAGGGTCAGGCTGTACTTGTTGTAGCGGGCAGTGGGGCTACCGTGCGGGCGTCGTGGTCGTCGTCCTGCGCGCCGAAGGCGCCGACGCCGCGCTGCCAGCCGATGTCGGCGTTGACGAAGGCGCTGCCGACGCGCCGGCCGTGGTTGAAGCCCAGGCTGAATTCGCTGAGGTGGGTGCTGGAGACGTCGAGCAGGGTGTCGTCGATGTAGTTGCGCGTGCGCTGGTGGCTGAGGCCGAAATTCACCCCGGTCTTGCTCACGTCGTCGCGGAACAGTACGCGCTCGGCGCCCAGTTGATGGGTCTCGTTGTCGCCGTCGTACTTGAAGGCGAAGCCGGCGTCCTCGTTGCGGGTGCGGTAGTAGTTGCGGCTGTAGCTGTAGTTGAAGGTCCACCAGCCGTAGGGAACGCTGTACCACAGGCTCTGGTTGTCGGAGTGCTTCCAGTGGTCGCTGACCACATCCTCGCCGTAACGCAGGCCGAACTGGTCGGCCAGGCCCAGCGGGCTGTCCCAGTCCAGCCCGACACCGGCCTGCTGTTCACCGGAGGTCGAGTCGCCGTTGTTGTCGCGGCTGGCGGACACGCGCCAGGGCTTGCTGCGTTCACCCTTGAGCTGCACGCGGCTGCCGCCCACGTCCTTGCCCGGTATCAGTTCCATCTGCGCCTGGCGCGAGGGCAGGCGGTTGATCTGGTCGACCAGTTGTTCCAGGTCGCGCAGGTTGAGAATTTCGCCGGTGGCGCCGGGAAAGGTCATGGCCAGCTCGCGCTCGCTGGCCAGCTCCGATTGGTCGAAGCCTTCGAAGCGGCCCTCGACCACGATGATCTTCAGCTCGCCGCTGGAGAGGTCCTGCTGCGGCAGGTAGGCGCGGGTAGTGACGAAGCCGCGCGAGAGGTAGTGGTCGGTGATGCCCTTGAGCAGCTCGTTGAGCTGGTTCACGCCCAGGCATTGACCCTGGTACGGCGCCAGCAGCGCTTCGCGCGAACGCGCGTCGAGGTGCTCGGCACCTTCGAGGCTGATGCTGCGGATAGTGAAGCAACGGGTGTCGGGCGCGGTGGTCGGCGGCGCCTCGGCCGGTGCCTTGCCGGGGAGCTGCTGGAGCTCTTCCAGGCGCTGGCGCTGTTCGCGCAGCAGTTGTTCCTGGCGCTGGCGCTGGAGGTCGTTGTCACCCGGCGAGGGGAGTGGCGCGGCAAAGCTTGCCGAGGCACAGCAGAATGCCAGGAGAGGCATCCAGCCACGGTAGATAACGTGCATCCTTTCGATCCCTATCATCTGCCCAACCGGACAGCCCACCCCAAAAGGTCGATAGGATCATAAATGATACATGATACATGATACATGATACATGATACCCATAAGCCATCATCTTTTCAGGATGTAAGCATTTTCCCATTTTTATGGGAATTGACGCACAGGAGGGCTTCTCCTGCCCGCCCATCTGTCACGGCCTGGGCACCAACGCCGGCAGCAGTTGGCGGGAGATCGCCTCGCGCACCGCGGGCAGCAGCGTGGCGTTGCCGGCGAGCATTTCTTCCACCAGGCGGCGCAGGGCCATTGAGCGCTCCGGGGTCAGGGCGCGGACGGCGTATTCGCAGGCCTGCTCCGCAGTGACATCCGGCGGCACGGCGAAGCCCAGCGCTTGCAGGCGTTCGCGGAAATCGTCCTGGTCGATCAGGTCGGCATGCATCATGGCGGTTCTCCTGGGAGCGGCTCGGGTTTCCATCGATTCTGGTAAGCCCGGCGAAGGGCGGCAAGCGCCCGGCCGACGGAATGTCCGCAACGGGCACGCACAGGTCGTTTTCGGCTAATCGCACGGGCAATCCGCCAGGCAGACTGCGATCCATACAGAACCTGCAAGCCTCACCGGCCCAGGCTTCACGCACACCGAGAGCCCGACACCGGCTCGCTTTGTCCCCTGTCACGCGTCGGGCGTCCCAGGGGATTTTTTTCGCTCGGCGCTGAGGCGATGTGCCGTTGGAGGCGTTCGCCGGATTTATGTTCGGTCAAGCGCTGCCCTAGCGCCCGAGAAAGCCCCGCAACGCCTGGAAAATCGCGCGGTACAGGGCTTCCACCTCTTCCACGCCGCGAGCGCGCAGGCAGGCGTGTACCAGTCCGGCGCCGGCGAAATAATCCACCGCCACGCCGGCTTCACCCAGGCGGTCGCGGTACAGCGCGCCGTCGTCGCGCAGGGGATCGGATTCGGCGACGGCGATGAAGGCCGGCGGCAGCCCGCGCAGGTCCGGCGCCAGCAGTGGCAGCGCGAGCGGGTCCTGCCAGTCGGCGGGGCGGGAAAGGTAGGCCGCCAGGTAGCGGCCAACGTCGGCGCTGGACAGCAACGGCGCATCAACGCAGCTTGTGCGCGACGGTGTGTCGGCATTGCCCAGGGCGGGATAGATCAGCGCCTGCCCCCGCGGCAGCGTCTCGCCCGCATCGCGCAGGGCGAGGCAGAGCGCGGCGCTGAGGTTGCCGCCGGCGCTGTCGCCAGCCACCAGCAGGCGGCGGTTATCCACAGGCTCGCCCAAACCGCCGGCGAGCAGTTGCCGCCACACCGCCAGGCAGTCGTGCAGGGCGGCGGGATACGGATGTTCCGGCGCCAGCCGGTAGCTGACGGAGACCACCAGGGCGCCCAGCTCGGCAGCCAATTCCGCGCAGATCATGTCGTGGGTGCGCGCATTGCCCAGTATCCAGCCGCCGCCGTGCAGGTAGAGCAGGGCCGGCCAGCCTGCCGCCGGGGGCGATCCGTCGGGCCGGTAGAGGCGCAGGACGACCAGCCCCTCGGGTTGCACATCGCGGATCAGCACGCCCACTGGAGGCGGCGGGGCGAAGGCAACGGCCATGCGTTCATAGCCGTCACGCTGGGCGGCGAGGGAGGGGTCGGCCACGGCAAAGGCTTCCGTCCGGGCGATGAAGGCCTGCATGGCGTCGGACAGCGGATAGCGGTGCGTCATCGACGTTCGACCGGCAGGCCGATGGTGCGCCCGACGTAGTCCGGGCGCGGCAACGAGCGATGGGCTTCGGCCAGCGCCAGCACGCGCTCCAGCACCAGGCCTTCGAAGGGCGCCGAGCGCGCGCCGCCTTCGAGGTTCACATGCAGCAGCATCTGCTCGCTGGCGGCCAGGGCGAGGTCTTCGTTGGCGCGGTGCAGGCTGTGGAAAACCTGCAGGCGCTTGCGGTCGTGGGCGATCAGCTGGGTGCGCACTTCAACTTTCTCGCCTTCCTTCACCTCGTGCAGGTAGTTGAGGTGCACTTCGAGGGTGAACAGCGAGTCGTTGGTCGCCGCGCGGTGTTCGGCGTCGAGGCCGAGGTGGTCCATCAGTGCGTCGGTGGCATGGCTGAACAGCAGCAGGTAGAAGGCATCGCGCAGGTGGCCGTTGTAGTCGGTCCACTCGACGAGGATGGGGGTTTCCCAGGTTTTCAGGGCGTGCATGGTTTCGCGTCCGTGAGGCCCTCACCCCAACCCTCTCCCGGAGGGAGAGGGGGCGGTTCGGAGCGGGTGGTGAACCGTGAGGTTAGTCGGCGAAGGCGAAGCCGTGTTCCGACTTGGTGTCCCTGATGGCGCCAAGCACCGCCAGCAGGCAGTCGTCGCGGTAGCGTTCCAGCTCGGCGATGCTGCGGCTGCCCTGCTGCTCGGCGGTGCCTTCCACCACGCGGTCGATCAGGGTGTCGGTCAGCTCGGGGGCCGGCAGGTAGGTCCAGGGCAATTGCAGCGCCGGGCCGAACTGCGCCATGAAGTGGCGCATCCCGGCATTGCCGCCGGCCAGGGTGTAGGTGAGGAAGGTGCCCATGAAGGACCAGCGCAGGCCGGCGCCGAAGCGGATCGCGTCGTCGATCTCGCCGGTGCTGGCGACGCCGTCGTTGACCAGGTGCAGGGCTTCGCGCCAGAGGGCTTCGAGCAGGCGGTCGGCGATGAAGCCGGGCACTTCCTTGCGCACGTGCAGCGGGCGCATGCCGAGGGATTCGTAGACCTGGATGGCGGCCTGGATGGCTTCCGGCGCGGTCTTCGCGCCGCCCACCACTTCCACCAGCGGCAGCAGGTAGACCGGGTTGAACGGGTGGCCGACCACGCAGCGCTCGGGGTGCGTGGCGTCGGCGTAGAACTCGCTGGGCAGCAGGCCCGAGGTGCTGGAGCCGATCAGGGCGTTGGGCTTGGCGGCGGCACTGATCCTGGCGTGCAGCTCGCATTTCAGGTCGAGGCGTTCGGGGGCGCTTTCCTGGATGAAGTCGGCGTCGCGCACGCACTCCTCGACGGTGGCGACGAAGCGCAGGCGATCGGGCGACGCGCCGGGGGCGAGGCCGGCCTTTTCCAGCGCCGGCCAGGCGTTGGCGATGCGCGCGCGCAGCGCGGCTTCGGCGCCGGGAGCCGGGTCCCAGGCGACGACGTCGAGGCCGTGGGCCAGGGCGCGGGCGACCCAGCCGCTGCCGATGACGCCGCTGCCGAGGGCGGCGAAGGTCTTGATGTGGGTGATGAAGGACATGGAAGGCGCTCCAACGAATAGGGGCATGGGCTT
Organism: Pseudomonas sp. MT3; assembly: GCF_054720805.1. Lineage (NCBI taxonomy): Bacteria > Pseudomonadati > Pseudomonadota > Gammaproteobacteria > Pseudomonadales > Pseudomonadaceae > Pseudomonas > Pseudomonas sp. MT3. The sequence continues at coordinate 117,720 of NZ_JBTVPY010000016.1, read as the reverse complement.
TTCGTAGGAGCGGGCTTGCTTGCGAACAGGGTCCGCAGCGGGGCTGGTTCGCGAGCAAGCTCGCTCCTACAGTTCAGGATCAACGGGCCTTGAGGTTCATCTTCCTGCGCCCCTCGGCCGGGCTCAGGGCGCGGCCGCCCAGGCGCTCGATGATCTCGATGGCGCGCTCCACCAGTTGGCCGTTGCTGGCGTGCACGCCACGGTCGAGCCAGATGTTGTCCTCCAGGCCGACCCGCACGTTGCCGCCCAGCAGCATGGCCTGGGCGACCATCGGCATCTGCGAGCGTCCGATGCCGAAGCCGGCCCAGGTGAGGCCTGGCGGCAGGTTGTCGGCCATCGCCTTCATGGTGGTGGTGTCGGCCGGCGCGCCCCACGGAATCCCCAGGCAGATCTGGATCAACGGGTCCTCCAGCAAGCCCTCCTTGAGCATCTGCTTGGCGAACCAGAGGTGTCCGGTGTCGAAGATTTCCAGCTCGGCCTTCACCCCCAGCTCGGTGATGCGCCTGGCGCCGGCACGCAGTTGGGCCGGGGTGGAGACGTAGATGAAGTCACCGTCGCCGAAGTTCAGGGTGCCGCAGTCCAGGGTGCAGATTTCCGGCAGCAACGCCTCGACGTGGGCCAGGCGCTCGATCGGACCGACCAGGTCGGTGCCGGCGCCGAACTCCAACGGCCGCTCGCCCTTGCCGATCTGCAGGTCGCCACCCATGCCGGCGGTGAGGTTGATAATGACGTCGGTGTCGCTCTCGCGGATGCGCTCGACCACTTCGCGGTAGAGGTTCACGTCGCGGCTGGGCTTGCCGGTCTGCGGGTCGCGCACGTGGCAGTGGGCGACGGTGGCGCCGGCTTTGGCGGCCTCGATGGCGGCGGCGGCGATTTCCTTGGGCGTGACGGGAATGGCCGGGTGCTTGCCGACGGTGTCGCCGGCGCCGGTCACTGCGCAGGTGACGATGACTTCGTAGTTCACGGTGGCACTCCTTCGTGTGGGCGAGCGGAACCCCTGCGCGGCGGGGCACAGGGCGTCCTGTAGGGGGAGGGGTTACTCGAGCGAGGCCCGGACGGCGGCGAGGCCATCCTTGCCATCGAAGGTGGTCACGCCGTCGAGCCACTTCCGCAGGGGCTCGGGATGCGCCTTGAGCCACGCCCTGGCGGCATCCACCGGCGGCGTGCGACTCAGGATCGGTTCCATTACCTGGCTGACCTGCTCGCTGCTGAAGCTCAGGTTGTGCAGCAGCCTGGCGACGTTGCCGCACTGCTGCTGGTAGCCGCCGGCAGTCATGATGGAGACGGTGGCGGCACCCTCGTTGGGGCCGAACACATCGTCGCTGCCGGTGAGGTATTTCATGTCGATCTGCAGGTTCATCGGGTGCGGTTTCCAACCGAAGAACACCACCCACTGCTTGCGCTTGATGGCGCGCTTGACCGCGGTGAGCATGCCGGCCTCGCTGGATTCGACGACCTGGAAGCCCTTCAGGCCGAACTGGTCCTTGGCGATCATGGCGGCGGTGATGCGATTGGAGCCGCTGCCCGGCTCGATCAGGTAGATCTTGTTGCCCAACTGGTCCCTGAATTTCGCGATGTCGGCGAAGGTTTTCAGGCCGCCGTCGTAGACGTAGGCCGGCACGGCATAGGTGGACTGCGCATCGGCCAGGGTGGGCGGGGTGATGACGTCGATCTGCTGCTTGTCGAGGTAGGGCTTGGCGACCGGTTGCATGGTCGGCTGCCAGTAGCCGAGGAAGAGGTCCAGTTGCTTGTCGGCCATGCCGGCCAGGATGATCTGTTGCGAGGCGCTGGTCTGCTTGACCTGGTAGCCCAGGCCGTCGAGCACCGCTTCGGCGACGGCGCTGCTGGCCACCACATCCGTCCAGTTCACCGAACCCATGCGCACGTTCTGGCACTGCGCGGGCTCGGCGGCCCAGGTGGCGTTGGCGGCGACTAACAGCGCTGCGCAGCCGACCGCTTTGATCGATAGCTTCATGACATCTCCCACAAGGCCTTTGCGGCGTTGGTTATCGTTGTTTTTGTCATGCGGTCCCTCACGGGGGACTGGTCTTCACGTTACGCAGCGCCAGGCCGGGCGAATCGCACTGGTGCGACCTGCTCTTGCACGGTAGCGACCTCCCCGATTGCCAGTGCCGGCCAATTGCACTATGCCAATCGAACGCCACCCGACCGCCGCCCCGAATCGCACGGTATCCGCCATGTCCCAAGACTTCTGGTTCCTGCTGTTGCCCGGCTTTTCCGTGATGGGTTTCGTCTCCGCCGTGGAGCCGCTGCGGGTGGCCAACCGCTTTCGCGGCGAGCTGTACCGCTGGCACCTGATGAGTCTGGACGGCGGTCCGGTATTGGCCAGCAATGGCATGTCGATGAACGCCGACAGCGGCCTGGAGGCACTCAAGCCGGGCGATACGCTGCTGCTGGTGGCCGGTTTCGAGCCGCTGCGCGCCAGCACCCCGGCGCTGCTGCACTGGCTGCGCCGGCTCGACCGCGCCGGCGTGATCCTGGGCGGCATCGACACCGGCAGCTTCGTGCTGGCCGAGGCCGGACTGCTGGCGCGCCAGCGCTGCACGGTGCACTGGGAGGCGCTGGAGGCCTTTCGGGAAACCTATCCACAGGTGCAGGCGACCCAGGAGCTGTTCGAGATCGACGGGCCGCGCATCACCTGCGCCGGCGGCACCGCGTCCATCGACCTGATGCTCGACCTGATCGCCCAGGACCACGGCCCGGCGCTGGCGGTGCAGGTGTCCGAGCAGTTCGTGGTCAGCCGCATCCGCACCCGCCAGGACCACCAGCGCTTGCAGGTGGCCAGCCGCTATGGGGTGAGCAATCGCAAGCTGGCGCGGGTGATCGACGAGATGGAGCGCCACACCGAGCCGCCGCTCTCCACGCTGGAACTGGCGGAGCACATCCGGGTCAGCCGGCGCCAGTTGGAGCGCCTGTTCCGCCTGCACCTGCAGGACACCCCGTCGAACTTCTACCTCGGCCTGCGCCTGGACAAGGCGCGCCAACTGCTGCGGCAAACCGACATGAGCGTGCTGGAGATCGGCGTGGCCTGCGGCTTCGAGACGCCGTCGTACCTGTCGCGCAGCTACCGGGCGAAGTTCGGGGTATGTCCGAGCCAGGACCGGGCGGGATTGCGCAAGGTGGCGGGCAGTCATGACGTTGCGGCCAAGAGCCCCTCTCCCCAGCCCTCCCCCTGAAGGGAGAGGGTAATCTCAGCCACGAACGCTCAGAGAAGGACAGTAGCTCCTATTAATGGGGCTCAATTGCCGAGGCCGATACTGTAGGAGCGAGCTTGCTCGCGAACCGCCCAGCACCGGAGCTTTCTGCGAACCCCGTTCGCGAGCAAGCTCGCTCCTACAGAACAACAAGAACGTCGTTTCACTATTGGCAATATCTGTGGGGTCACCGTCATTTACCTCAACCGGGGCCGGGCGGAGTATGGAGACCAGCTTCCAGCCTCACTGTCTTGGAGACCACCATGAACGAAGCCCGTCCCCCTCTCCCACCCTTCACCCGGGAAACCGCCATCCAGAAAGTCCGCCTCGCCGAGGACGGCTGGAACAGCCGCGATCCGCAGCGTGTTTCGCTGGCCTACAGCCCGGACAGCCGCTGGCGCAACCGTGCGACCTTCGTCCAGGGCCGCGCGCAGATCGTCGAATTTCTCACCGGCAAATGGGTCCGCGAGCAGCAGTACCGGCTGATCAAGGAACTCTGGGCCTTCACCGACAACCGCATCGCCGTGCGCTTCGCTTACGAATGGCACGACGACTCGGGCAACTGGTTCCGCTCCTACGGCAACGAGAACTGGGCGTTCGATGAGAACGGCCTGATGTTCGAGCGCCACGCCAGCATCAACGACCTGCCGATCCGCGAGGACCAGCGCCTGTTCCGCTGGCCACAGGGGCGCCGGCCCGACGGTCACCCGTCGCTGAGCGACCTGGGGCTGTAGTCCGGCGGGACGACAGGGGACTCGTAAAGCGTCTAACTCGACGGTTGCCGTGCGTGATTTGTTAGCCTGCTCACGAAATTGAGTCAGCATGATGCGCCGCGGAGTCCGGCTCCCGCGCATACCCGACGGCGCTGCACTATCGTTGAACGGCGCAACGTCCCTGCAAAAGGTTTCCAGCATGCTTCTACGCCCGCTCCTGTCGTCCCTCGCACTGGCCATCGGCCTGGCGCTCGGCCATCCCGTCGCGCTGGCGGCCGAGGCCCCGCCAGCCGCCGCCGAGCTGAAGTGGCCGCGCGACTTCCCCCTGGGCGAGCAGCACGTACAGATCTTCCAGCCCCAGGTGGAAGGCTGGGACGGCACCCGCATGAGCGGCCGCGCGGCGATCGCCGTGGGCACCGCCAATGCCGCGCCGACCTATGGCGTGGCGCTGTTCTCCGCCGCCGCCGCCATCGAAAAGGACAGCGGCCTGGTGCAGCTCACCGACATCCGTATCGACAAGGTGGAAGTCCCTACCGCGCCGGGCAGCGCCGGCAAGGTGCGCGACGCCCTGCTCGCGCACCTGCCCAAGGACGGCCTGACCGTCTCCCTGGACGAGCTGCAGGCCAGCTACGCGGTGAACCAGCAGTTGGACAAGCTGCGCCACGTCGAGGTGAAGAACGACGCGCCGCAGATCGTCTTCGCCACCACCCCGACACTGCTGGTGATGATCGATGGCCAGCCGAACTGGCAATCGCTGCCGAGCAGCGACTTCGAGCGCGTGATCAACAGCCGCGTGCTGATCCTGCGTGACGCCCAGGGCAACCATTACCTGCAGGCGGCGGGCAGTTGGTACACGGCCCAGGCGCTGGACGGCAACTGGCTGGTGCTGAGCCGGCCGCCCCAGGCGCTGGTCAACGCCGAGCAGGTCGCCAGCAAGAACGGTCCGGTGGACGCGCTGCTGCCCAAGGACGGCAAGAAGCCGGCGAAGGCGCCGGCGATACGGGTCGCCACCCAGCCCACCGAACTGATCGTCAGCAATGGCACCGCGCAGATGGCACCGGTGGACGGCGTCAGCCTGCTGACGATGCAGAACGCCGACCACGCGGTGTTCGTCGATCCCACCCACAACACCTGGTACGTACTGGTGTCCGGCCGCTGGTTCAGCGGCCCCGGCGAACAAGGTCCGTGGCAGTTCGTCGAAGGCAAGGACCTGCCTGCGGACTTCGCGAAGATTTCACCCAGGGATCCGAAGGCCAACGTGCTGGTTTCGGTGCCCGGTACGCCGCAGGCCAAGGAAGCCGCCATTGCCGCGAGCATCCCGCAGACCGCCAGCGTGTCGCGCAGCAAGACGACGCTGCAGGTGCACTACGACGGCGCGCCGAACTTCCAGCCGATCTCCGGCACCAGCCTGAGTTATGCGGTCAACACCCCGACGCCCGTGATCGAAGTGGCGCCCAACCAGTTCTACGCGGTGAGCAATGGCGTCTGGTTCGTCGCCCCCAGTGCCACCGGCGCCTGGCAGGTGGCGACCGAGGTGCCGACGGTGATCTACGGCATCCCGCCCAGCTCGCCGGTGTACTACGTGACCTACGTGCACATCTACTCGGTGACCCCGCAGACCGTGGTGGTGGGCTACACGCCCGGTTACCTGGGCGTGGTGGTGAACAGCGACGGTACGGTGGTCTACGGCACCGGCTACACCTACCCGGCGTACGTCAGCAGCACCGTGTACTACGGCTACCCGCCGACCTACGGCTACGGCGCCGGCTTTGCCGTGGGCGCGCTGACCGGGTTCGCCTTCGGCTTCGCCGCCGGCGCCTGGTGGGGGGCGCCCGAGCCCTACTGGGGACCGTACTGGGGCCCCTACCCGGCCGGCGGCTGGAGCTACACCAACATCAACCAGGCGAACTTCTACGGCCGCTGGGGCCAGGGCTCCGTCACCCACGCCTACGGCTATAACGGCTGGACCGGCACCCAGTGGCAGGGTAGCTCGGCCATCGGCTACAACCCGCGCACCGGCACGCGCTTCCAGGGCGCCCAGGGCGCGGCCTTCAACCCCTACACCGACCGCGGCGCCGCCGGCCGCCGCGGCGCTTACGCCAATGCTTCCACCGGCATGTCCGGTGCGGGCCGCAGCGGTGTCGCCTATGACCGCGACTCGGGCGACTTCGAGGCGGGCCAGCAGGGCATCAAGCACAACGCCCAGACCGGCCGGACCACCATCGCCGAACGCGGCATCTCCGGGGACGTGGACGACGGTCGCGGCAGCTACGACCGCCAGAACCAGGGCATCACCTACAACCGCCGCACCGGCAACGCCGTGGCCTGGAAGAATGGCGACGTCTACGCCGGCCACGACGGCAACGTCTACCAGCACACCCAGGGCGGAGGCTGGCAGAAGCACACCGATACGGGCTGGCAACCCGTCCAACCGAGCCAGGACACCGTGCGCAGCCAGCTCGACCAGCAACGGCAGTCCCGCCAACTGGGCCAGCAGCGTTTCGGCCAGACCCAGCGCCAATGGGGCAGTGGCGGGTTCGGTGGCGGACATTTCGGCGGTGGTCACTTCGGTGGAGGAGGATTCCGCCGCTGACGCTGTGGACAAGGTTTTCCACAGCGCGACAGGCTGTGGAAAATCCGCCGGGCAGGGCTGAAAAACTTATCCACACGCCTTGCCCTCTCCCTCGGCAGCTCGGCAAGATGCCCGCTTACAGCCATCTTGCGGGGTCGCCGTGACCGCTCTGTTCCAGGCCCTCTGGCCATTGTTCGCACTGATCGTCGGCGGCTACGTACTGCGTCGCAAGGGGTTCCCCGGCGAGGCGTTCTGGCCCGCCGCCGAGCGACTCAACTATTTCATCCTCTTCCCCGCGCTACTGGCCAGCAGCCTGGCCAATGCGCCGCTGAGCGATCCGGGCCTGGCCCGCCAGGCGCTGGCGGTGATGCTCGGCCTGGGCAGCGCCTGGGCCGTCCTGCTGATCGCCAAACGCCTGCGCGGCTGGCATGCGCCGCGCTTCGGCGCCATCGCCCAGGGCGTGCTGCGCTTCAACACCTACCTGGGGCTAGCTGCGGTGGGCAGCCTGTACGGCAAGCCGGGCCTGACCCTGGCCGCGCTGATGCTGGCGCTGATGGTGCCGACGGTGAACGTGATGTCGGTGTGGGCGCTGACCGCCGAGCGCGGCATCAGCCTGCGCGCGCTGCTGCTGCCGATCGCGAAGAATCCGTTGATCCTCGCCTGCGTGGCCGGCGCGCTGCTCAATGTGACGAGTATCGGGCTGCCCGGCGGCAGCGACCGGCTGTTCAACCTGCTGGCGGTGGCCAGCCTGCCGCTGGGCCTGCTCTGCGTGGGTGCGGCGTTGCAGCCGCAGGAGCTGCGCGCGGAGGTCCCGGCGCTGGGCTGGAACTGCGCGATCCGCCTGCTGGCCATGCCGTTGCTGGCTTTCGCCATCGCCCGCCTGCTCGCCCTGCCGACGCTGGAAAGCGCGCTGCTGGTGCTGTTCTTCGCCCTGCCTACCGCGCCGACGGCCTATGTGCTCACCCGCCAACTGGGCGGCGAGAGCCACCTGATGGCGGGGATCATCACCCTGCAGACGTTGCTGGCGGGCGCCAGCCTGCTGCTGGTGATGGGGGCGATCCAGGCGCTCGGCTGACCCGCTCCCGCAAAGGCCGAAAACTTATCCACATGACGCACCGTTCCTACGAAAATCTGCTCCGATCAACGGCATCCTCCGGCGAAAGCCTGCTGAAAGCTTGACCCCCTAGCATCGCCTCCTCGGCCCCCCGGCCAGGTTTCGCACAAAAACAACAATCGGTGATTGCCATGTTCCGTTCCCTGTCCTCCCCCGCTCCGCTCGCGCCGCGCCCATTCCTTCGCAGCCATCGCTGACATCCGCGCCGATACGGAGTTATCCCCATGCTGACTTTCCTCGCCTTCGCCATGGTGGCGACCTTCATGTTCCTGATCATGACCAAGCGGTTGTCGGCGCTGATCGCGCTGATCCTGGTCCCGATCTCCTTCGCCCTGCTCGGTGGCTTCGCCGCGGGCCTGGGGCCGATGATGCTGGACGGCATCCGCACCCTGGCGCCCACCGGCGTGATGCTGATGTTCGCCATCCTCTACTTCGCCATCATGATCGACTCGGGTCTGTTCGATCCGGCGGTACGCAAGATCCTCAAGCTGGTGAAGGGCGACCCGCTGAAGGTCTCGATGGGCACCGCCGCGCTGGCGATGATCGTCTCGCTGGACGGCGACGGTTCGACCACCTACATGATCTGCGTGGCCGCCGTGCTGCCGCTGTACGGCCGGCTGGGCATGAGCCCACTGCTGATGGCGTGCCTGATCATGCTTTCCAGCGGCGTGCTGAACATGACGCCCTGGGGCGGCCCCACGGCCCGCGCCGCCAGCGCCCTGCACGTGGACCCGGCGGACATCTTCGTGCCGATGATTCCGGCCATGCTCGCCGGCATCGTCGCGATCTTCGCCATCGCCTGGGTCTATGGCAAACGCGAGCGCGCACGCCTGGGCGAGCTGCACCTGCCGACCGACCATGAGTCGCTGGCCGACGTCAGCGTCTCGCAGTACCCCGAGGCGCGCCGGCCGAAGCTGCTGTGGTTCAACGGCGCCCTCACGCTGGTGCTGATGGCCACGCTGATCGCCGGCCTGCTGCCGATGCCGGTTCTGTTCATGATCGCCTTCGGTATCGCGATGATCGTGAACTATCCCTGCATCATGGAGCAGAAAAAGCGCATCGGCGCCCACGCCGAAAACGTCCTGGCGGTGGTTTCGCTGATCTTCGCCGCCGGGGTGTTCACCGGCATCCTGCAGGGCACCGGCATGGTCGAAGCGATGTCCAAGGGCCTGCTGGCGGTGATTCCGCCGTCGATGGGGCCGTATCTGGCGACCATCACGGCACTGGTGAGCATGCCGTTCACCTTCTTCATGTCGAATGACGCTTTCTACTACGGCGTGCTCCCGGTACTCTCCCAGGCCGCCGCGCAGTACGGCATCACCCCGGTGGAAATGGCCCGCGCCTCCATCGTCGGCCAGCCGGTACACTTGCTCAGCCCACTGGTGCCCTCGACCTACCTGCTGGTAGGCCTGGCCAAGGTGGACTTCGGCGACCATCAGCGCTTCACCCTCAAGTGGGCCGTGCTGGTCTGCCTGGCGATCCTGGCTGCCGCGCTGGTTCTGGGCCTGTTTCCCCTGTTCAACGACTGATTCGAGTAACCCGTAATGGAATGGCTGACGAGCCCTGAAATCTGGATTGCGTTCTTCACCCTGACCGCCCTGGAGATCGTCCTGGGCATCGACAACATCATCATGATTTCCATCCTGGTCGGCCGCATGCCCAAGCACATGCAGCCGCGCACGCGCTTCTTCGGGCTGGCGCTGGCGATGGTCACGCGCATCCTGCTGCTGCTGTCGATCACCTGGGTGATGCGCCTGACCGCCGACCTCTTCCAGGTGCTCGGCCAGGGCATTTCCGGGCGCGACCTGATCCTGTTCTTCGGCGGCCTGTTCCTCCTGTGGAAAAGCAGCAGCGAGATCTACCACGGCCTGGAAGGCGAAGACGAAACCGAGGGCGAACCCAAGAGCATGATGGGCGGCTTCATCGGCACCATCATCCAGATCGCCATCATCGACATCGTGTTCTCCCTGGACTCGGTGATCACCGCCGTGGGCATGGTCTCCAACGTGCCGGTGATGGTCGCCGCGATCGTCGTCGCCGTACTGGTGATGATGCTGGCGGCCGGCGCCATCAGCGATTTCATCGACAAGCACCCGTCGCTGAAGATGCTCGCGCTGTCGTTCCTCATCGTGGTCGGCACCGTGCTGATCGCCGAAGCCTTCGAAGTCCACGTGCCCAAGGGCTACGTCTACTTCGCGATGGCCTTCTCGCTGGCGGTGGAAGCGCTGAACATCCGCATGCGCACCGCGCGCGGCAAGAAGGAAGATCCGGTGAAACTGCGCAAGGACATTCCGGGGCAGTAATTCACAAGTGCTATCCGCCGGCAGTGAATAACAGCCAGGCAATAAAAACCGGGCTATCCACAGCCCGGTTTATCCACGACACGTAGGCCCGCCTCAAGGACGTGCGACCGGCTCCGGCCAGTTCAGCACGCCCTTGTCGTTGAAGCGCACCGTACCGAACAGACCGCCGGCCAGCTTGCCGTTGATCTCGTAGGGCATGCCCTGGCGCGGGGGCCCGCCGGACAGGCCCCAGGCCTGGCGGAAGGCGGAGAAGGCCGAGATGCTCACCGGCACGCTGATCACTTTTTCGCCAAAGCGCGGCACCTGCCCGCTGGCATCGCTCACCCCGCTGGCCAGCGGCTGGCCGTTGACCGCCAGGTCCAGGGCGATGCCGTTGTAGTCGATGGCATTGTCGTTGGGGTTCTGCACCCGCAGCTTCACGGCGAAACGCGCCTCCATGCCCTGTCCGGCGATGGGCTCCAGGCCGACTAGCTCGACCCGCAGCGGATCGCGCAGACCGAACAGGCTGCTGCACGCCCCCAGCGCCAGCAGCAGGGCGATCAGGCTGCCCCGCCGAACGATCTCTCGAATACCTCGCATGCCCACTCCTCGCTGATGAATGCCCTACCCGCCGGGGCGGATGCCCGACAGCGCTTGCGCTCCCGGTCATCTTATCCACAGGGCGCGGCATTCCTTCTGTTCCAGGTCAGACCACGCGCTGTGGACAGTTCACCGCCTACCTCTCACATCATGCCGCACGATGGCGCCGGATCAGCTTTACTCAAGCACAGGAACCCCAGCGAATCAGGCATTTGGCGAACCCTCAGGGAAAAACGGGGGTCTACCCAGACAGTTGGATGACAACGCCTGAATGCTGCCGTGTCCTTATCGGCCTTCCGCACTATCGGGTTGCGGGCGAGGTCGTCAGGGGCTGTTGAGGTCAGCGGCCCCGGAATGTGCGAGGGGGCCCGACATGCTCAAACTGCTCGATCTGCTCTCCGCCGTCGCCCTGTTGGTGTGGGGCACACATATCGTCCGCACCGGCATCCTCAGGGTCTACGGCACCCATCTGCGCCGCGTGCTGAGCCACAGCGTACAGAAACGGCCGCTGGCCTTCGCCGCCGGCATCGGCGTGACGGCGCTGGTGCAGAGCAGCAACGCCACTGCGCTGTTGGCGACCTCGTTCGTCGCCACCGGCCTGATGGCACTGGCTCCGGCCCTGGCGATCATGCTCGGCGCGGACGTCGGTACGGCGCTGATGGCGCGGGTGCTGACACTGGACCTGTCGTGGCTCTCGCCGCTGCTGATCTTCTTCGGGGTGATCCTTTTCCTCAGCCGCAAGCAGACCCGCGCCGGCCAGCTCGGTCGGGTGTTCATCGGCCTGGGGCTGATCATCCTGGCGCTGCAACTGATCGTCGCCGCCGCCGAGCCCATGACCCAAGCCAAGGGCGTGAAGGTGCTGTTCTCCAGCCTGACCGGCGATGTGATGCTCGATGCGCTGACCGGCGCGCTGTTTGCCATGATTTCCTATTCCAGCCTGGCCGCCGTGCTGCTCGCCGCAACCCTCGCCACCTCCAAGGTGATCTCGCTGCAGGTCGCGCTGTGCCTGGTGGTCGGCGCCAACCTTGGCAGCGGCATCCTCGCCCTGATCAGCTCGGCCTCGCAGAATGCCGCCGGCCGGCGCGTGGCCCTGGGCAGCCTGCTGTTCAAGTTCGCCGGCTGCCTGCTGGCGCTGCCGCTGGTGGGGCCGGTGGCCCACTGGATGGACGATTGGCCGTTCCGCACCCAGGAGCTGGTGATCGCCTTCCATGTGCTCTACAACGCTACCCGCTGCCTGGCCTGCCTGCCGCTCACCGAGCAGATGGCACAGTTGTGCACCCGGCTGATGCCCGACCGGCAGTCACCCGAAGACACCGTGCGCCCCCGCCACCTCGACCCGGCGGCACTGGACACGCCGAGCCTGGCGCTGATCAACGCGGTGCGCGAGACCCTGCGCATGGGCGACATCGTCGAACAGATGCTGAACCACCTGATGCAGGTTATCCACAGCGGCGATCCGCTGCTGGCCAAGCAGATCCGCAAGCAGGATGACGACGTCGACGCGCTCTACACCGCGATCAAGCTGTACCTGGCGCGCATGCCCCGCGAAGACCTGAGCGAGCCGGACAGTCGCCGCTGGGCCGAGATCATCGAACTGGCGATCAATCTGGAGCAGGCCGGCGACATCATCGAGCACATGCTCGGCGCCGTGCAGGACAAGAAGACGTCGCGCAGTCGCTCGTTCTCCGACAACGGCCTGGAAGAGATCACCACGCTGCATGGACAACTGGTCAGCAACCTGCGCCTTTCCCTGTCGGTGTTCCTCAACGGCGACCAGGAAGGCGCCCGGCGCCTGCGGCGCGCCAAGCAGCGCTTCCGCCTGCAGGAGCGCCACTACGCCCACGCCCATGTCGACCGCCTGCGCCAGCAGGTGGTGCAGAGTATCGAGACCAGCTCGCTGCACCTGGACCTGATCAGCGACATGAAGCGCCTGAACTCGCTGTTCTGCGCCATCGCCTACGCTGTGCTGGACAACCCGGACGCCAGCACCGGCAATGCCGGCGAAGACGAGGACCTCGCCCTGCGCGACGGCGCGCCGGCACAGGAGCAGCAGCCCTCGACACCGGGCTCCCGCGCGGCGAGTTGAAACCCGCCGACACCCGGATCGTTATGCGCGGCGCTCATTGGGCGCCGCGCACAACAGGTTACCCCCCAAGCCCAGGGTTAGGGCAGAATCCGCCGTCATGGACGCATGCTCTCAAACACAACGTACGCCCTCGGTCAGCGTCAGCCTGACTCAGGCCGTGCTGCTCGCCGCAGTCCGCCTCGGACTCGACCGCGAATCCCTGCTCGCCGCCAGCGGCCTGCAGGAAGCCCAGCTCGGCGACCCCGACGCGCGCATCGACTTTCCCCGCCAGGAATCGCTCTGGGGAGCGATCCAGTCCCGCCTGCCCAGCCACGAACCAGGCCTGGCGCTGGGCCGCGCACTGTCGTCGGCCTCCTTCAGCGCGTTGGGCTATCTGCTGCAGAGCAGCACGACCCTGGGCGAAGCCCTCGAGTCGGGGCTGCGCTATCAGCGTCTGGTCGGCGAAGGCGGCCAGGTAACGATCGAGCCGCAAGCCGAAGTCATCTGGGTTGCCTATCGCCCGCTCAATCCCGAGCAACCGGCCACCCGCGCCCGGGCGCTGGCCCTGCTGAGTTTCTGGGCGCGCCAGCTCAAGGCGTTGCTGCCCGGCCTGCAGCTCGCCGGCTGCCGTTTCATGCACCGCCAGCCGGAGCACCTGGATGACTACGCAACGGCCTTCGCCTGTCCGCTGCACTTCGATACCCAGGACTATGCCCTGGGCCTGCCCAAGGCGATGGCCGGCGTCGCCCTGCCGCAGGCCAATGCCTCACTGCGCGACCTGCTGCGCCAGCACGCCGAAGGGCTGCTGGCCCGCCTGCCCAGCGCCAGCGTCAGCGGCCGGGTGGTGGCGCTGCTCGGCGAACAACTCACCCGAGGCGAACCGGGCCGCGCGGCGGTGGCCAGCGAACTGGGCCTGAGCGAACGCACCCTGCAACGGCGCCTGGCCGAGGAAGGCAGCAGTTATCAACAACTGCTCGCCGACACTCGCCGGCAACTGGCGGAGCGTTATCTCAGCGAAGGCAACCTGCCGGCCACCGATATCGCCGCGTTGCTCGGCTACTCCGAACCCAGCGTGTTCTTCCGCGCCTTCCGCAATTGGACGAGGCTGACCCCGGGCGAGTACCGCCAGCTCCGCCGCCGCTCGGACAACAGCTGAGACCTTCTCCAGGACTGGCTTTCCACAGGCTTGTCTACAGCCTATCCACAGGCTTTGGCGGATAGGCTGGGGGTCAGCCTTTCATCCCACGGGCATCGAGGAAGGCCAGGAACGCCTCCCGGCTGGAATAGCGCGGCTGGTACCCGAACACCTCCTTGAGCCGCCGGTTGTCCAGCACCGGCCGGTAGCGCAGGAAGTCCACCTGTTCCGGGCCGTAGCTCGACAGTCCCAGCGGCTTGAGCAGCCCAAGCCCGGCGCGCAGCAGCGGTGCCGGCCAGGATCGGTAGGGCTTGCCGAGCAGTTCGGCGATCTCGCGCAGCGACAGCGCGCCATCGCCCGCCAGGTTGTAGATGCCCTCGCTGCCCTGCTCCAGGCCCTGGCGAATGACGTTCACCACATCCTGGTCCCAGATGAATACGAAACGGCTGGAATGGCCGGTGACGCCCAGCAGCTTGCGCTGGTCGAACAGCTCGATGAGCGGGTTATGCACACGCCGGCCGAGAATGGTGCCCGGCCTCAGGATCAGTTGCTTGAGCTGTGGATAACGTTGCCGCATATCGGCCAGCAACTGCTCGATCTCCTGCTTGTGGCGGACATGGAGGAAGCGCGGATGGCCCCGCAGCGGCTGGCTCTCGTCGATCCATTCGGCGTTGTCGGGGTGATAGCCGTAAGCGGCGCCGGAACTGGTAACGATCAGTTGTTGCACGCCGGCCTCGCAGGCGGCTTCGATCAACGCCTTGGTGCCGCCGACCTCGACGGCATACCGCTGCGCCTCGGACATCTCCCGCGGCGGATTGATCACCGCGGCAAGATGCACGATGGCCTCGGGACGCCATTTCTCCATGCAGTACCGCACTTTGGCGGGCACGCTGACGTCCAGTTGCAACGGTTCGATGTTCGGGCGCAGGCCCTGCGAACTCAGGCAACGGACATCGGCGGCGATCAGCGTCCAGTCGAGATGCTGCACGGCCAGCTCATTGAGCAGGCTCTGACCAAGGAAACCGGCCGCACCGGTAATCAGGACACGCATGGAGCCTCCGAATCGCTGCTGCCACTACGAACGGCCTGTTCCGCCGTCGCCAGAGGGTAATTCCGCCTCGCGAACGCCCTCAGTGACGATAGAAGCCGTGGGCGATGATGCAAGAGGCCAGCCGTAGGGCGGATTACGGGTGGGTTCGAGCCAGTCAATCCGCTATTCTCGTCGCTTTGCGTCCAGGCTCCCGCCCATGCGTTGGTTGTTGTTCCCCCTGCTGTCCCTGCTGCTTGCTGGCTGGTCATCCGCCGACCAGCGCCAGACGGTCGAGGCCTATCAGCTGGAAAACGGCATGGGCGTGCTGTTCAAGCCCACCCGCGAGAAGGGTCACGTCTCCATCCGGCTGATCGTCGGCGTCGGTTTCAGCGATTTCTCCTGCCATGACCGCCAGTTGCCGCACCTGATGGAACACCTGTTCTTCAGCGGCCTGGACGGCGGCGACGAGGCCGATCTGGAAGCCCGCATGCAGGCCCTGGGCGGACAGTGGAATGCCTATACCAGTGAAGGCGATACCGCCTTTGTCGTCGAGTCGCCGGCCGCCACCCAGCGCCAGGTACTCGACCTGCTGCTGGAAGCCATCACCCGCACTCGACTGGACGCCCGCAAGATCGCATCGGCCAAGCAAGTACTGGTGCGCGAGGACGGCGGCCACTATTCGCACCTGCAGCGCTGGCTCGATCACCAGAACGTCAGCCGCGCCGGCCAGGAACAGCTTGCCGTGGAGCTGGGGCTGGCCTGCGCCGAACGCGCTCCGCTCGAGCACCTGAACCAGGCCCAGCTGGATCAGGTGCGCAAGGACTGGTACGTGCCGAGCAACATGACGCTGATCATCGTCGGCGACCTCGACCCGCGCCTGCCGGTGTACCTGGGCCGCACCTACGGCGCCCTGGTCGATCACGACACCCCCGAGCGCCGCGAGCTGCCGGAGATGAAGGGGGCGGCCGAGCGCCAGCGCACGCTGACCACCCGCCTGTTCGGCGAGAGCGTGGTGCTGCACTGGATATTCCCCGAACCCGGGGATGCCGATGGCGCATCCCTGGACCTCCTGCAGGCCTACCTGAACGACGCGCTATACACCGAACTGCGGGTTCGTCGCGAGCTGTCGTACGGTCCGTGGAGCGAGCGCAGTGCATGGGCCAACCAGGGTTTCCTCAGCCTCAACGCGGACATCGAGCGTGACGATCAGGACGCCACGCTCAAGGCGTTGCACGGGGTGGTGGACAGGATTCGCCACGACGGGCTGGACCCGGCGCGTTTCAGTCGCATCCAGCGCGTGGCGCGAGCCCAGTTGGCCTGGAGCACACCCGGCAACGCGACGCTGGCGGATTATTACTGGGGCGCGCTGGGCGACTTCGATGACGGCCGCTTCCCCGACGAGGACAAACGCCTGGCGAAAGTCAGCCTGCCGCAGGTGAACACCCTGGCGCAGCGGCTGTTCAAGGACGACGGCTACCTGCGCATCGAGAAACCGCTGCTGGACGACGATGCGATCTATCCACTGGCAGCCGTGGCCGCGCTGCTGATCGCCGTATTGCTGGGCCTGGCATTGTGGCGCCGGCGAGGCTGACGCCCCGCCGGAGCAGAGGACTTACAGGGCCAGGCGGCGAATCACCTGGCAGGCATCGTCTGGATCGAGTTGGGCGTGGAAGCCCAATTCACGGGACATGTCACGGATATCACGATCCATAGAGGAGTCGATCGAGTACATCTGGCGGAAGCCGTTGCGCTTGGCGACGTCGATCAGGTGGCGCATCAGCGCGACATCCAGGCCCATTTGCTTCCACTCGTCGGCGATGGTCACCGCGCACTCGCACAACTGACCGTCCACCGCCGCATAACGACTGATGCCGACTTCCCGCAGTTCACCGTCCACATGCGTCAGCGCAATGAACGCCATAGTGCGCTGGTAATCCACATCCATCAGGCGATCGAGCAGCTTGTCGTCGATCTTCACTTCGCCGTGGAAGCGGAATTTGCGGGTCATGGGCGACAGGCGCTCGAGGAACAGGCGCTCACGCTCACGGTCCTCCGAGCGCAGCGGGCGGATCAGCACATGGCTGCCGTCATCGAGGGTCTCTATCCAGTGATCGGCGCCGACAGCCGCGAGGGCTGCAAGCTCCGCAGGGTTGCTGTGGGTAATCATGACGCGGTCTCCGCTGACGAAGAGGGATTGGGTTGACCCTATCCTTCTCCCTCTCCTCCCGAGCGGGCCTGACTTGAGTCAAGGTCATCCAGGTCAGCCGTGAGGCAGAACGCCGCAGTGGCGTCCGTTGCCGACGGCCGCCAGTGAGCCGTCCCGCACGCGGGCACCCTTGAACAGAACCCGGGTGGCGAGCAGGCCGGCAAACACCACGGCCACCTCCGGTCAGTCGGTACCGTACTTGGGCGAGCGTGGACCGTACAGCAGTCCCCCGTTGTGTCCGGCGGACAACAGGCGGGCACCGGTGATACCGGCGATCGGGTAGCTGGCGTCTTCCTGGGCGCTGGAGATGATCTGCTTCACTGCAGCGCTGATCAGCATGCCGACCAGGCCGCCGCTGTTCTGGCTGCCCTCCTCGCTGGAAGCGGTGGCGGTACCGGTCCAGAGGGTGGTTCCGGAACGCAGGTCGACCAGGCGGGCGCTCGCGGTAACGATGCTTGCGCTGCTCAGCACCATGTAGCTGGTGCCGTACTCGGTGACGGTGACGTAGAGCCCGGCATCGGCGCCGAAGATTTCGCGCAGTTTGCCGGCGGGCAACTGGTGGATGTCAGCGGGAGTGCTCACGCCGTTCTGGCGGAAGGTTTCATCCACAAGGGCAACCGGCAGCACGTAGTATCCCGCCTCGGCCAGCGGGTAGGTGATCTGCGAAAGCATGCCGTAGGAAGCCTTCACGTCCGGCGACTCGTTGAGCGGCGGCAGCACCAGGATCGACTTCGGGCGGCTCTGCTTGAAGGCGGAGTAGTCCACGGTCTTCTGCGGTGCACAACCCGCGAGCAGGGCCAGGGCGAACAGACCGGCGAGAACCTTGATCCTATGCATCATCTCACTTGCCTCCCCGGGCGTTCTTCATCAGGAAATCCATGTAGGTCGCCGACTCGGGAAACAGCGCTTTCTCCGTCTGGAACTGCTGCATCATCTGATCGTCCTTGCCCAGGCTGAGGTAGAGCAGGCCGAGCTGGGCGTGATAGCCCGGCGGAACGGCGCCGTTGTCAGCCTTGATCTTCTGCAGGTCGCGCTCCAGCGCCTCCAGCTGCGCCTCCTTCGACTCGCCGGTGAGGTATTCGTGGACCTGCGGCTGGTAGCTTTCCCACTGGTACAGTGGCTTCTGCGTCTGGCAACCGGCCAGCAGCAGCGCCGCGAACAGGCCCAGGCCACGCAGCACACGCGATGTGCTCATCACTTCCGTCATCTTTGCATTGTTCCTTGCAGTTCAGGATTCAGTGTTTGCTGGGCGTCCAGGCCCCGCTTTCCACCGCGCTGACCAGGCGGTTGACCGCCTCGCGCATGGCCAGGTCGAGTACCTTGCCGTTGAGGGTGGAGTCGTAACTCGCGGTGCCGCCGAAACCGATGATTTCGCGGTTGGAGAGCGCGTACTCGCCGGCACCCTGGCTGGAATACACCACCTCGGAAGTCGAGATATCGACAATGTTCAGCGCGACCTTGGCGTAGGCCACCTGGGTCTTTCCGCGGCCGAGGATGCCGAACAGCTGGCGATCGCCGACTTCCTTGCGGCCGAACTCAGTGACGTCGCCCGTGACCACGTAATCGGCGCCCTTCAGGCGCTGGGCCTGGCCCTTGATGGCGGCTTCCTGCTGGATCTCGCTCATGTTGTCGCGGTCCAGCACATTGAAGCGGTTGGCCTGCTGCAGGTGGGTGATGAGGATGGTCTTGGCCTGGCCACCGAGGCGATCGACGCCATCGGAGAACACCCCGCGCATGTAGCTGGAGCGGTTGTCGAACTTGCCTACGGCGATCGGCGCGCGCGGACCGGAATAGGGCCGGCTGACGCTTTCCACCTGTTCCACCGGCATGGCGCGGGAGCTTTCCGTGGCACAGCCGCCGGACAGCAGGGCACCGGAGATCGCCAGGCCCAGCATGGATGCCTGCAGCAGTTTGTTCATGAGGGATTCCCCTGTTCGGTCAATTGGACGAATTGAATCCGTGCCAGAACCGGCGGGCATGACCAGGGAATCGATCAGGAGTGGTCCCCGCCTGGCGTCTCCACGCAGCGGCGGGACGATTCGGGGAACGAACGATCACACAGGGGAAATGAAGACAGCCTGGCATCCTGTTGCCACGTGCACCGCATCCCTTCGGTCTTCCAGCGGCCCTGGTCGAAAACGCTGTGATACCAGAGTCAGGCGGCGATGATACGGCAATGTGCCATCAATGACAAAAAGCAGGCGTCATATTTCCGGGGGCATGGCTGCGTCCGGAGGTCGCATCAGGCGAAGAACCAGTAGCACACACCGATGGACGCCAGCACCCCGGCAAGGTCGGCCAGCAGCGCGCAGCCCACCGCATGGCGGGCACGCTGGATACCCACCGCGCCGAAGTACACCGCCAGCACGTAGAAGGTGGTTTCCGTGCTGCCCTGTACCGTGGCGGCGACCAGCGCCGGGAAGCTGTCCACACCGTGGGACTGCATGGTTTCCAGCAGCATGGCCCGCGCCGCGCTGCCGGAGAACGGCTTGACCAGCGCGGTGGGCAGGGCGTCGACGAAACGGGTGTCCCAGCCCAGGCCTTCGACAGCCCAGCGGATGCCGTCCAGCGCCATTTCCAGCGCGCCGGAGGCGCGCAGCACGCCGATCGCGCAGAGCATCGCCACCAGGTAGGGCAGCAGGCTCTTGGCGACATCGAATCCTTCCTTCGCGCCTTCGACGAAGGCTTCGTAGACCGGCACCTTCTTCAGCCAGCCGACGACCAGGAACAGCAGGATGATGCCGAACAGCGTCAGGTTGCCCAGCAGCGAGGACAACTGCGCCAGGGCGGTGGCGGACAGCCCCGCCAGCAGGGCCATGAAGGCGCCCAGCGCCAGCGCGCCGGGAATCAGGTAGGCCAGCACCACCGGGTCCCACAGGCGCAGGCGCTGCATC
The DNA here is from genome assembly GCF_054720805.1 of Pseudomonas sp. MT3. Lineage (NCBI taxonomy): Bacteria > Pseudomonadati > Pseudomonadota > Gammaproteobacteria > Pseudomonadales > Pseudomonadaceae > Pseudomonas > Pseudomonas sp. MT3. The sequence continues at coordinate 97,894 of NZ_JBTVPY010000016.1, read as the reverse complement.
ACCGCGACGCTGAGCAGGCCGACCAGGGTCGATGCGCTGGTGGCCAGCAGGACCGGCAGGAATACCAGGGTCGGGTCCACCGCGCCCTGCTGCGCGCGGTACATGAAGATGGTCACCGGCAGCAGGGTCAGGGACGAGGCGTTGAGCACCAGGAAAAGGATCTGCGCGTTGCTCGCGGTGGTACTGCTGGGATTGAGCTCCTGCAGGGCCTTCATGGCCTTCAGGCCGATGGGCGTGGCGGCGTTGTCCAGGCCCAGGCCGTTGGCGGCGAAGTTCAGGGTGATCAGGCCGATGGCCGGATGGCCGGCGGGCACGTCCGGCATCAGGCGGCGGAACAGCGGGCCGAGCACTACCGCCAGCTTTTCCACCAGGCCGGCTTTCTCGGCGATGCGCAGGAAGCCCAGCCAGAGGGTCAGGGTGCCGAACAGGAGCACCATCACGTCCACCGATAGCTTGGCCATCGCGAACAGGCTTTCCACCATAGCGGCGAAGACCGTCGCCTCGCCTCCGAGCAGCCAGCGGGAAAGCGCGGTGATCGCCGCGACGATGAAAAAGCCCAGCCACAGGCCGTTGAGCATGGAAAGTCCCCCTTGGAATGGCCGGGATGATAGCGGCACCGGCGCACCCGGCGCCAGAAACGACAAGGCCCCGGACACTGCCGGGGCCTTGTGGATAACCCTTGTGGGTCAGCGGGTGGCGGGGCTTTCCTTGCCGTCGAGCCCCTTCCCTTCGAGGAAGGCCTCGACACGGCCGTTCTGCATCGCATCCCAGTAGCGGGCGCCCTTCTGCGCATCGTAGACGCCTTCCCACCTGGAGATCACCAGTACCGCGAGGGCGTTGCCGATCACGTTCAGCGCGGTGCGCGCCATGTCCATGATGCGGTCGACGCCGGCGATGAAGGCCAGGCCTTCCAGCGGGATGCCCACGCTGCCCAGGGTCGCCAGCAGCACCACGAAGGAAACGCCCGGTACGCCGGCGATGCCCTTGGAGGTGACCATCAGGGTCAACACCAGCATCAGTTGCTGGCCGATGGACAGGTCGATGCCGTAGAGCTGGGCGATGAAGATCGCCGCGATGCTCTGGTACAGGGTCGAGCCATCGAGGTTGAAGGAATAGCCGGTGGGCACCACGAAGCTGCTGACCGCCTTGGGTGCGCCGTAGGCTTCCATCTTCTCGATGATGCGCGGCAGCACGGTTTCCGAGCTGGCGGTGGAGTACGCCAGGATCAGCTCGTCCTTGAAGATGCGCATCAGCTTGACGACGGAGAAACCGAACAGGCGCGCGACCAGGCCCAGCACCATGAAGGCGAAGAAGGCGATGGCGAAGTACACCAGCACCACCAGCTTGGCCAGCGGCAGCAGGGAGGCGAAGCCGAAGTTGGCGACCGTCACCGCGATCAGCGCGAACACGCCGACAGGGGCGTAGCGCATGATCATGTGGGTGACGCGGAACATGGCCTCGGCCACGCCCTGGAACATCTTCACCAGCGGCTCGCGGGTCGGCGCCGGCAGGGAGGAAAGCCCCAGGCCGAACATCACCGAGAAGAAGATGATCGGCAGCATCTCGCCACGGGCCATCGCCGCGAAGATGTTCGACGGGATCAGGTTGAGGATCGTCTCGATGAATGCGTGGTGATGCTCGACTTCCTTGGCGGTCTGCGTGTACTGGGAGATATCCACAGTGCCCAGGGTACTCATGTCGATGCCGGAGCCCGGCTGGAACACGTTCGCCAGCAGCAGGCCGACCACGATGGCGACGGTGGTGATGATTTCGAAGTAGACGATGGTCTTCAGGCCGATCCGACCGAGTTTCTTCGCATCTCCCATGCCGGCAATGCCGACGATGAGCGAGGAAATCACGATCGGTACGACGATCATCTTGATCAGCCGGATGAAGATGTCACCGGCCGGCTGGAGGATGTTGCTGATCCACCAGGCCTTGTCCGCGCTGAAATGATTGAGCGCGGCGCCCAGTGCAATTCCGAGTACCAGGCCGATGAGGATCTGCCAGGCGAGGCTGAGCTTGGCTTTGCCCATAGTGAGTCACCCTTGATTCTTGTGGAAGTCGGGGTCGCCGAGCCATCGGGATGCCGACGGCCAGCGAAAAAAGGGGCGCATGATTCCGAGCCACCCCTCCTCCGTCTAATGCCGGAGATGCCTACCCCATGCACAATCGGCATAGGAAAATGCATCTGAAACCTTGGTTCCAGGTCTTTCGACCCTTGATTTATTGCATGAGGCAGGTTCCTCAACACCTGTCACGCAGCGGTCTGCAAAGCCGGCTAGGCTTGTTGCATTCATGCCATCAATGGCGCGGATTGAACGGATGAGCCATCCGGAAGCGAGACACCCGGTTTTTCCTGTTACCGGATGTACGGTCACATCGAAGGACCGTCACGGAGGGCTACGGCCGTGGAAGAAGGCCGATGGATTACGAGGCTGGCAGGATCGCGGGCGCTTGTGGATAAGTCGCCGGAATCCGCTCTTCATTGTTGCGGTAGATTTGCCGACGGGAATCGGCGGGGCATTGTAGGACGTTTCCCAACCACTTCGGATTGATCGATATCAGTGAAGTTCGAGCGGGTTCGAAACAGCGTACGGCTACCCTGCCGCCGCTGGGACCGCGCCAGCCGAACCAGTGAACGACGCGGTAAACCTTCAGATACAGGACCCTCTATGACACGACTCTCGGTAGTACCCACCCTGCTGTTGGCCGGCGCCCTGGCGCTGGGCGGTTGCTCCAGCCAGAAACCCGATGCCTCGCAGTACTCCGGCTTCCTGGACGACTACTCCCAGCTCAAACCCGCAACCTCGCCCAGCGGGCAACCGGTGCTGCGCTGGGTGGACCCGAATCTGAAACTGAACAACTACAGCTCGGTGCTGGTGGAACGGCCGGTGTATTACCCCCAACCCAAACCGAGCGAGACCATCGATCAGACGACCCTGAATGCGATTCCCGATTACCTGAAGCAGCAGATCGAGCAGCAACTGAGCAGCCGCTACCGGATAGTCCAGCAGGCCGACCGCGACACCCTGGTGCTGAAGACGGCGATCACTGGCGTGAACGTTTCCACCGAGGGGCTGCACGCCTACGAGGTGATTCCGATCGCCCTGGTGGTCGCAGCCACCACCACCGCCATCGGCACGCGGGACCAGGACACCGAGGTCTATGTGGAAATGGAAGCGTTGGACGGCGCCACCAGCAAGCCGGTGGCCAAGGTGGTGCGCAAGGGGGCTGGCGAGACGCTGGAGAACTCCAGCACGCACCTGACGCTCAACGACCTGAAACCGGTGCTCGACGGCTGGGCGCGCGACGCCGCCAACTTCAAGCCGTAACCGCTCCGGCTCTGCGGAACCGGTGTGAGGACGAGACAGGCGTCTCACCCCCGGTTCCGCCGCAGCCTTTCCACCCTGACCCGGTCCGCCGTTGCGGAGGTACCCCCTGTACCCCTGGGTCGCTCAAGGCCTGAATCGCCTCGAACATCCCGGCCCCCTGGTCATGCGCCGGCCAGCATCGGCCACGCACTACTAGAACCAGTTCGGATCGCTCTTGAGTTCCTCATCCAGAATGCCTTTCACCGTGTCGTTCGGTTCCCCCAGCCAGCGAAGGCTGGCGTGCCGGCTCGGCGCCTGGTCCGGCGGCAGCCCTTCGGGCACCGTCACATAAAGGGCATAGGCTTTCTGCTTGTCCCAGGTAAACGCCACGTAGAGCCGGTGCTTGGAGCAGTCGTACGCTTCGCACAGCTCGCCCACCAGGTACTTGCCGCTCAGTTCGTCCACCGAGTGCATCGGCATCGAGGTGCCAGTGAGATGCATCACCCAGTCGGGCAGCGGGGGGGCGTCCTTCACCAGCGAGTGCCAGGCTTGCCGGTAGCGCTGATCGGCGGCCATCAACTGGTCGACCCGGTAGCGGGCGATCGTGTCCGGCCCCGCCGCCAGGACCTGGGCCCCGAAACCGCCCAGCAACAGGACGCCGATCAGCAGGTTGCGGATGAAGTCCATCGCCAAGCTCCTTCTCCAACTGTGAGAAAAGGCGTCAGCCTCGCCGGCGTCCGAGGATGAACGACACGACGAACAGCACCAGGAACAGTACGAACAAGATCTTGGCAATACTGGTCGCCGCGCCGGCGATGCCGCCGAAACCCAGGACTCCGGCGATGATGGCGATGATCAGGAATGTCAGGGCCCAACTGAGCATGGGATTTCTCCTCTTCTCGTTGTCGATTCGACGCCGTGCTCGGAGCGATCGTCGTGACGGTCGTTCCGCCGATCCCGCAGGATGGACACGCCGCAGGAACACCGTGGATTCAGAACACCCAGCCACCGTGACGGGGGATCGCCCGCGATTCCAGGGGCGGCGCGGCCCAGCGCCGGCTGGCGTGATCCCGATCCCAGGCCGGAAGCGGCTGTGGATAACGCAACGCATCCGGCAGCGCGCCGGATACTCTGGGGATAAGTACGTCGGGATCGACCAAGATTGGCGACACCTGTTGCATCTGGTGGATCAGTAACAGCAGCAGCGCGATGGCCAGCAAGACCCGGCTCCAGGCATCGACACGCATTTCAGGGCTGTTCATCCCGACTCTCCTGGCCGTCGCGGCCTCCCTGCCAGTACAGGCGGCATGGGCTGGTTTCCCAAGGAGCCTGCATGCCACATGCCAGGGCTTTTCTTATATTTTTATCCTTTAAAAACAAGCAGTTGGATTATCAATAACGAACCCTTCCGCCCGCATCCTGCACGATGGCCGGGCCTTCACCGTGCATTCTGCAACCCTCGGCGAACGCTCACCCGAGCGAGTGCTTGAGCGCACTCATCTGGTCGTGGCAGGCCCGCACCTTGGGCAACTCCGCCCGCAGCAGGGCCTGGATTTCCGGCGCAGCGTCCTGCAAGGCGTCCTCGAACGCTTGCAGGATGCGGTCCTCGGCCTCCTCCAGCTGCGCCACGTACGTCGCACCCGGATCGCTGGCAAGACGCGCCCGCGCATCGGCATACATCCGGATCAGCTTTCCCCGCAGGGTTCCACTGGCGGCTGGCTCGTCGTGGTTGGTCGCCACCTGGCGGGACAGATCGGCAATCAACCCGATCTTGGCCTGGAGCATGGACTCGAACAGTTGCTGCAGGCGAACGTCCCGCACCTCGCAGATCGCATGCCGGTAGAAGCGCTCGCCATCCCGGGTGATCTCGATGAGTTCATTGAGCTGGCGCGTCGTGTGGTTCATGCGCGGATCCCGTCAGGGGACGCTCGATACCGACTGGCGGCCTGTCCGGCCACTTTCAGCGCGCTGGCATCCACCTCCCGTACGCCACGGGTCTTGCGCGCGCTTTCGATCAGTTGCTGGCGCTCGGCGTCGCTGGGCACCACGCCACTGAGGCTGACCACGCCATCGCGGGTGGACACACCGATGGACAGCCCGCCCAACGCGTGGCGCGCCAGCACGTCGGCCTTGATCTGGCTGGTGATCCAGGCATCGCTGACCGCCGCCTGTGCATCGTTCACGGAGTCTTCCAGCTTCTTGGTCGACGAGCCTTCCGGCACCACCTTCAGGCGGTTATCCACAGAGGCGACCCCTTCGGTCTGCGCGGCGAGGTGAGACGCCCGCTGACTGGCCTCCTCGCTGGGCGCCGTACCTTCCAGGGTGACCGCATCCCCCTTGCTGGATACCTTGATATCCAGCCCTTCGGCAGGCTTGTCCAGCAGCAGCTTGGCCTTGACCCGAGCGGCCAGCGCCGCGTCGTCCCAGCGCTGCACCGCATCGCTGCGCGGCGCCTCGCCGCTGGCCAGCGCCGGATCGACGGTAATCTGGTTATCCACAGACGTGATGCCTTCAATGCTCATCGCGACCTGCGCGGCCAGTTCGCGCTGCTCCTCACTGGCGACCTTGCCGCCCAGCACGGCACGACCCTTTTCCACATCCACGCTGAGCTTGAAGGGCTTCAGGTCGCGGTTGAGGTTGATGGCGGTCCAGATCGATCCCTCCTGGCGCGCCTCGGCCAACTGTTCGGTAAGGCTGGATTCTTCAGCCTGGCCGACCAACGGTTGAGTGGCCAGCAACACGCTGCCGAGGGCCAGGACAAGCAGCTTCGGAATGGGCATGGTGCGCTCCTTGGCGTTTTTCTGTACTGCCAGTAGAGACAGCAGAATATCCCCATCAGTGCCATCCTGTTGATAAACCCTTTTATTTCAATGCGTTACACGTTCTGTGGATAACACTGTCCATGCACCCCGCCCGATGCCCCGGGCAGAGCCTTTGCAACTTGCACGAAATTTCCGGGACTAAGAAATAACCTGAGACAGATTATGAGGAACACCCCGAATGGACGCTCCGCCTGAACAACAAGGCCGCATCCTTCTGGTCGATGACGAGCCCGCGATCCTGCGCTCGTTCCGCTATTGCCTGGAGGACGAAGGCTATGGCGTGGCGACCGCCAGCAGCGCCTCCCAGGCCGAAACGCTGCTGCAACACCAGGTGTTCGACCTGTGTTTCCTCGACCTGCGCCTGGGCGAGGACAACGGCCTGGACGTGCTCGCCCAGATGCGCGTGCAGGCGCCCTGGATGCGGGTGGTGATCGTCACCGCGCATTCCGCCGTGGACACCGCGGTGAACGCCATGCAGGCCGGCGCCGCCGACTATCTGGTCAAACCCTGCAGCCCCGACCAGCTGCGCCTGGCCGCGGCCAAGCAGTTGGAAGTCCATCAGCTCACGGCCCGCATCGAGGCGCTGGAAGGCGAGATGCGCAGGCAGGGCGATGTACTCGAATCGCAGAGCCCGGCAATGGCCGCCGTACTGGAAACCGCCCGCCAGGTGGCCGCCACCGACGCCAACATCCTTATCCTGGGGGAATCCGGCTCCGGCAAGGGAGAGCTGGCGCGGGCCATCCACGGCTGGAGCAAACGGGCGAAGAAATCCTGCGTGACCATCAACTGTCCGTCGCTGAACGCCGAACTGACCGAAAGCGAACTGTTCGGGCACAGCCGTGGCGCATTCACCGGCGCGACCGAAAATACCCTCGGGCGGATCAGCCAGGCCGATGGCGGCACGCTGTTCCTCGACGAGATCGGCGACTTCCCCCTGCTCCTGCAGCCCAAGCTGCTGCGCTTCATTCAGGACAAGGAGTACGAACGAGTCGGCGACCCGGTGACGCGCAATGCCGACGTACGCATCCTCGCCGCGACCAACCGCGATCTGGCCGGCATGGTCACCCAGGGCAGCTTTCGCGAGGACCTGCTGTACCGCCTGAACGTCATCGTGCTGAACCTGCCGCCATTGCGCGAGCGCGCCGAGGACATCCTCAGCCTCGCCGAACCCTTCCTCGCCCGCTTCGTCAAGGATTACGGTCGCCCGGCCCGTGGCTTCACCGACGAAGCCCGCGACCTGCTGCGCCGCTACAGCTGGCCCGGCAATGTTCGCGAGCTGAGAAACGTGATCGAACGCGCGAGCATCATCTGCAATCAGGAGATGATCGGCATCGAACACCTCGCACCCGGCGAGCACTCGACGAACGCCACGCCCCGTATCGGCGAAGCACTCAGCCTGGAAGAGCTGGAAAAAGCCCATATCGCCGCCGTGATGGCCTCCAGCGCAACCCTCGACCAAGCGGCCAAGACCCTGGGTATCGACGCCTCCACGCTGTATCGCAAGCGCAAGCAATACAGCCTGTGAAACTGCACCTGCCGCTGACATTGCGCACGCAGCTCTTCCTGAGCATCTCGGCGCTCATGACGGTGGCCCTGCTGGGGTTGCTGCTGGGGCTGTTCAGCGTGGTGCTCACCGGGCGCGAACAGGCGGAACTCATCCAACGCAATTTCGACACCATCGAAGTCAGCCAGGAATTGCGCCAGGCCCTGGGCGACCAGTTGGTCCAGATACTCAGCGCGGAACCGGACAACGAACGCCTGGAAGCCGCGCGCCGACACTTCCGCGACGCACTGGAGCGTGGCCAGGGACGTGCCGCCAGCGATACGGAACAGCAGTTGCTGCGGCAGATCGCCGACGCCCACCGGCAATTCGTCAATGCCTCGGAGAGTCCGGGCCCCGGGCGCCCCGAGCTGCTCGACGACAACGACCTCAGCCGGAACCTGGACGAGCTTCGGCAGCAGTTGCTCGCCCTGCATGAATTTGCCATGCGCAACATCGACACGCAGGAAAGCGACGCCCGCACCCGGACGCTGCTGATCAGCGGGTTGCTCGGGCTGGTGGGCGTAGCGATTCTGCTGATCGGCTTCATCACCGCCCACAGCATCGCCCGACGTTTCGGCGCACCCATCGAAGCGCTGACCAAGGCCGCGGACAAGATCGGACGCGGTGACTTCGACCTCACCCTGCCCATTTCTCCCGTAACCGAGATGGCCTCCCTGAGCCGCCGCTTCGGCCTGATGGCGGAAGCCCTGCGCGTGTACAGGGAAACCAACACCGAGGCCATCGGCTACGGGCGCCGGCGCTTGCAGGCGGTGCTCGACAGCATCGATGACGGCCTGGTGATCCTCGACCGCGATGGCCGTGTCGAACACGCCAATCCCGTCGCCAGCCGCCAGCTGTTCTCCAGCAGCGATCCCCACGGCAAGGAACTGGGCACGTTGCTGGATAACCCGGAGCTGACCCAGGCCACCCGGAGGGTGCTGGCGGGAAACCTCCTGGAAGAAACGCCCCAGGACCTGGTGGTGGAGGTGGGCGGGGAGAGCCGGCTGCTGACCTGGGGCATGTCCCCGGTCACTCACGACGACGGACGCAACATCGGTGCAGTGATGGTTGTCCGCGATGTCACCGAGCAGCGCGCCTTCGAACGGGTGCGCAACGATTTCGTCCTGCGCGCCTCCCATGAGCTGCGCACCCCGGTGACCGGCATGCACATGGCCTTCGGGCTGCTATCCGAGCGCCTGGCTTTCCCCGAAGGTTCCCGCGAGCACGACCTGATCACCACGGTCGACGAAGAGATGCGCCGCCTGGTGCTGCTGATCGGCGACCTGCTGAATTTCTCCCGCTACCAGAGCGGCACGCAGAAACTCGACCTGCAGCCCTGCGACATCGTCGAGATCCTGGCGCAGGCCAGGCAACGCTTCGAAGGGCAGGCGCGCAGCCAGAACATCGCCATCGAACTGGAAACCGCCGCCGACGTCCCCCCCATCAACCTCGATCGCCTGCAGATCGAGCGGGTCATCGACAACCTGATCAGCAACGCCTTGCGCCACACCCCCGATGGCGGGGTGATACGGCTGCAGGCGCGTTGCCATGAAGAACGGGTCGCCATCGCCGTGGAAGACAACGGAGACGGGGTTCCCTTCAGCCAGCAAAGCCGCATCTTCGAGCCCTTCGTCCAGGTCGGGCACAAGAAGGGTGGCGCCGGCCTGGGCCTGGCCCTGTGCAAGGAGATCGTTCAGTTGCACGGCGGGCGCATCGTCCTGCACTCGCAGGCGGGCAAGGGGTCGCGCTTCTACCTGCTGCTGCCCCTTTAGCTGGTCGGTACGGCCAGCAGCAGCGCCGCGGTCTCCAGATCCGGCTCGCCATCGAAACGCTGCGGACGGAAGCGCATCTGGAAGGCCGCGATCACATTGCGGGTTTCCTCGTCCATCACCCCGTTGAGCGGCACCGCGTAACCGTGGCGCGCCAGCTGCTGCTGGAACCAGCCCGGCGCCGGCAGTTGGCCGTTCAGCTCGCCCAGGCGGCGGGCCATCTCGCCCGGCTTGGGCCAGGGAATCAGGCCGGCATCGGCGAGTTTCTTCCAGGGGAACAGCGGGCCCGGATCGACCTTGCGCTGCGGGGCGATGTCGCTGTGGCCGAGGATGTGTTCGGGCGTGATGCCCTGGCGCTTGCCGATGTCCTTGAGCAGGGCGATCAGCGCGTCGATCTGCCCGTCCGGGTAGGGGTACCAGATCTTGCCGCTGGGAGTTTCGCGGTAACCGGGATTGACCAGTTCGATACCGATCGACGTGGAGTTCAGCCAGGTGCGGCCCTGCCATTCGCTCTGCCCGGCATGCCAGGCGCGGCGGTTTTCGTCCACCAACTGGTAGATGGTCGGTGGCTGGTCGCCGATCAGGTAATGGGCGCTGACCTCGCCGCGGGTCAGTATCTCCAGCGAACGCGGCAGGTTCTCCGACGTGTAGTGGATGATGACGTACTGGATGCGGCTGTCCTGGTTGCGCGAGACATGCTCATGGTCGATCTGCAGCCCTTTTTCGGCGCAGCCGGCGAGCAACAGGGCGGACAGGACAAGGCTGAGTGCGCGGAGGGTCATGAGGTCACTCACGCTGCGATGTGCAGCACGCTGCGTAGGTTCTGCAGGAGCATGTTCACGCTGAGCATGATCAGCAGCATACCGGCCAGGCGCTCCACCGCGGTCAGCCCGCGAGGGCCGAGGAAGCGCTGCAGGAACGAGGCCTGCAGCAGGATCAGTGCCGTCGCCGCCCAGGCCAGAATCACCGCCAGGTACAACTCCCACAACGGCCCTGTGTAGGTGGTGCGCAGGGTAATCAGCATGGCCAGCGCCGAAGGGCCGGCCACCGCCGGCGTCGCCAGCGGCACCAGCAGCGGCTCGCTGTCCGGCATGTCGCCCAGCACGCCCTGCGGAGTCGGGAAAATCAGGCGCATGGCGACCACGAAGAGAATGATGCCGCCGGCGATCCCGGTGGCTTCCTTCGACAGGCCAAGGCCGGTGAGGATGTGCTCGCCGAGCGTGAGGAAGATCAGCAACAGGCCGAGCGCGAGCAGCAGCTCACGCAGGGCGACCTTGAGCCGGCGCTCGGCCGGAACGGATTTCAGGGCGGCGAGAAACACCGCGATGTTGCCAAACGGATCGGTGATCAGAAAGATCAGGACGGCGACGCCGAGCATGATCGAGAGACTCCGGCAGGAAGAACGCCCCTGGCTGGATGGCAGCGTGGGTCAGGAAGCGTCTGTGGATAACGACAAGCATAGCTCCCACCTGTGAATAACAACTTACCCACAGGCGGGAGAAAACAGCATCAGGATTTCTTGATCTTTTCCGGGCGCTTCCAGCCTTCGATCACCCGCTGCTTGGCGCGACCGACCGCCAGGGTGCCGGACGGAACCTCGGTGGTGATGGTGGAGCCCGCACCAGTCGTGGCACCCGCGCCGATATCCACAGGCGCCACCAGGGAGTTGTTGGAGCCGATGAAGACGTCTTCGCCAATGCTGGTGCGCCACTTGTTGGCGCCATCGTAGTTGCAGGTGATGGTGCCGGCGCCGATGTTGGTGCGCGCACCGACTTCGCTGTCGCCCAGGTAGGTGAGGTGGCCAACCTTCACGCCATCCTGCAGATGGGCGTTCTTCAGTTCGACGAAGTTACCCACATGCACCTTGCGCTCCAGCACGCTGCCCGGACGCAGGCGGGCAAACGGGCCGACGTCGCTGTCCGGGCCGACGTGGGCGCCTTCCAGGTGCGAATTGGCCTTGATGATGGCGCCACGGCGCAGGGTACTGTCCTTGATGTAGCAGTTCGGGCCGATCAGCACATCGTCCTCGATCTCCACCTGGCCTTCGAGGATGACGTTGATGTCGATGGTCACGTCGCGGCCGACGCTGACCTCGCCGCGCACGTCGAAGCGTGCCGGATCGATCAGGGTCACACCCTGGGCCATCAGACGGCGCGCCACGCGCTGCTGGAAGAAGCGCTCCAGCTCGGAGAGCTGCAGGCGGTCGTTGGCCCCCTGAACTTCCATCGCCGCCTGCGGCTGTGCGGTGGCAACGCGCAGGCTATCGGCCACGGCCATGGCGATCACGTCGGTGAGGTAGTACTCGCCCTGGGCGTTGGAATTGGACAGGCGCGATAGCCAACCAGCCAGGCGTTCGCGCGGCACGGCGAGAATGCCGGTGTTGCCTTCACGGATGGCGCGCTGTTCGGAGGACGCATCCTTCTGCTCGACGATGGCCTGAACCTCGCCGGCCGCGTCACGGATGATACGGCCGTAACCGGTCGGATCATCCAGCTCGACAGTGAGCAGCGCCAGTTGTTCGGCAGTGGCCTGGGCCATCAGGCACTCCAGGGTCGGCTGTTCGATCAGCGGGACGTCGCCGTAGAGGATCAGCACCTTGTCCGCGCTCAGGAACGGCGCGGCCTGGGCCACGGCGTGGCCGGTACCCAGTTGCTGTTCCTGGATCACGAAATTCAGGTCATCCGCCTGCAACCGTTCACGCACGAGTTCCGCGCCGTGCCCGATCACCACATGGATGCGGGAAGGGCTGAGCGTGCGAGCGGTATCGATTACGTGGGCAAGCATGGGCTTGCCAGCGACCGGATGCAGGACCTTCGGCAGGGCCGAACGCATGCGCGTGCCCTGGCCAGCGGCGAGAATGACGATTTCGAGGGACATGGATGACAGACCGTCCTGGTGAGCGGGGCAGGCCCCGAATGTAGAAAAAGAAAAAGGGTAGCCAAGGCTACCCTTTTCCATTTTATCGCTGAAGCCCCTAGGGGAGCTTCGCGCGGCTCAGCCGCCGAACTTCTTGCGAACCTGCTGGACCGTGCGCAGTTGCGCTGCGGCTTCGGCCAGGCGGGCTGCGGCGGAGCTGTAGTCGAACTCGGCACCTTTGCTGTGCAGAGCCTTCTCAGCTTCCTTCAGTGCGGTCTGGGCAGCCGCTTCGTCGAGGTCGCCGGCGCGAATCACGGTGTCGGCGAGAACCTTTACCATGCTCGGCTGCACTTCGAGGAAGCCGCCGGAGATGTAGTACACCTCCTGCTCGCCACCCTGCTTCACCAGGCGGATCGGACCCGGCTTGAGCTCGGTGATCAGCGGCGCGTGGCCCGGAGCGATACCCAGATCACCCAGGGAGCCGTGCGCAACGACCAGCTCGACCAGACCGGAGAAGATCTCCGCTTCGGCGCTGACGATGTCGCAGTGGACTGTAATAGCCATACCCTTGCCTCACGTAATAGGCTGCCGATGAACTGCTGCGCCAGACCAGGCGGCGTTGGAATCGATCTCAGAATGCTCGTTTACCAACGTAAACTACGCTTCTTCGATCGATTCCGCCTTGCCTGGCCGTCGCTCGCGACGCTCCTCGACGGCCTTGGCGCGCCCGTTGCCGGGCGCACGGATTACAGCTTCTTCGCTTTCTCGATGGCTTCTTCGATGCCGCCGACCATGTAGAACGCCTGCTCGGGCAGGTGGTCGTAGTCGCCGTTGAGGATGCCTTTGAAGCCAGCGATGGTTTCCTTCAGGGAGACGTACTTGCCCGGCGAACCGGTGAAGACTTCTGCCACGAAGAACGGCTGGGACAGGAAGCGCTGGATCTTACGAGCACGGGCCACCAGCAGCTTGTCGGACTCGGACAGTTCGTCCATGCCGAGGATCGCGATGATGTCCTTCAGCTCCTTGTAGCGCTGCAGGATGTACTGCACGCCACGAGCGGTGTCGTAGTGATCCTGGCCGATGACCAGCGGGTCCAGCTGACGGGAGGTGGAGTCCAGCGGGTCCACGGCCGGGTAGATACCCAGCGAGGCGATGTCACGGGACAGTACCACGGTAGCGTCGAGGTGGGCGAAGGTGGTCGCCGGGCTCGGGTCGGTCAGGTCGTCCGCGGGAACGTATACGGCCTGGATCGAGGTGATCGAGCCTTGCTTGGTGGAGGTGATGCGCTCCTGCAGAACGCCCATCTCTTCGGCCAGGGTCGGCTGATAACCTACCGCGGACGGCATACGGCCCAGCAGTGCGGACACTTCGGTACCGGCAAGGGTGTAACGGTAGATGTTGTCGATGAACAGCAGTACGTCACGACCTTCGTCACGGAACTTCTCGGCCATGGTCAGGCCGGTCAGTGCAACGCGCAGACGGTTGCCCGGCGGCTCGTTCATCTGGCCGTATACCAGGGCCACTTTGTCCAGAACGTTGGAGTCCTTCATCTCGTGGTAGAAGTCGTTACCCTCACGGGTACGCTCGCCCACACCAGCGAACACGGAATAACCGCTGTGCTCGATGGCGATGTTACGGATCAGCTCCATCATGTTTACGGTCTTGCCTACACCGGCGCCACCGAACAGACCGACCTTACCGCCCTTGGCGAACGGGCAGACCAGGTCGATTACCTTGATGCCGGTTTCCAGCAGCTCGTTGCCGCCGGCCTGATCGGCATAGGAGGGAGCTTCGCGGTGGATACCCCAACGCTCTTCTTCGCCGATGGGACCGGCTTCGTCGATCGGGTTGCCCAGTACGTCCATGATCCGGCCCAGGGTCGCTTTACCGACCGGTACGGAGATGGCTGCGCCGGTGCTTTCCACGTTCAGGCCACGCTTGAGGCCTTCGGTGGAACCCATTGCAATGGAACGAACCACACCGTCGCCCAGCTGCTGCTGAACTTCGAGGGTGGTTTCGACGCCCTGAACCTTCAGGGCCTCGTAGATGCTCGGCACGGCATCGCGCGGGAATTCCACGTCGATCACGGCGCCGATGATTTGAACGATACGTCCGCTACTCATGTCTGGTTCCTCTGAATTTTGAACCTGTTCTTACACCGCGGCAGCGCCGCCGACGATTTCCGAGATTTCCTGGGTGATCGCCGCCTGACGCGCCTTGTTGTAGACCAGCTGGAGTTCGCTGATCAGATCACCGGCGTTGTCGGTAGCGTTCTTCATTGCAATCATCCGGGCCGCCTGCTCACAGGCGTTGTTCTCAACCACCGCCTGATACACCTGGGATTCCACGTAGCGCACCAGCAGGCCATCGAGAAGGGCCTTGGCGTCGGGCTCGTAGAGGTAGTCCCAGTGGTGTTTCAGGTCTGCGTTGTCCTCGGCCACCAGCGGAATCATCTGCTCCACGGTCGGCTTCTGGGTCATGGTGTTGACGAACTTGTTGGAAACCACGTACAGGCGATCGATACGCCCTTCCAGGTAGGCATCCAGCATGACCTTGACGCTGCCGATCAGATCGTTGATCGACGGCTCTTCGCCCAGGTGACTGATGGCTGCAACCACGTTGCCGCCATAGTTCTTGAAGAAGGATGCGCCCTTGGCACCGATCACGCAGAGGTCGATCTCCGCGCCACGATCGCGCTGGGCTGCCATGTCCTTGACGAGCGCCTTGAACAGGTTGATGTTCAGGCCGCCGGCCAGACCACGGTCGGAGCTCACCACGATGTAGCCGACGCGCTTGACTTCACGCTCGACCATGAACGGATGACGGTACTCGGGGTTGGCGTTGGCCAGATGGCCGATCACCTGGCGAATGCGCTCCGCGTAGGGACGGCCGGCCGCCATGCGCAGTTGTGCCTTGCGCATTTTGCTCACCGCCACCTTTTCCATGGCATTGGTGATTTTTTGCGTGCTTTTGATGCTCGCAATCTTGCTGCGAATCTCTTTTGCGCCTGCCATTTCACACCTATCGGGTTAGCAGGCGGGGGTCGTTACCGACCCCCGCTGCGGCTTACCAGGTTTGGGTGGCCTTGAACTTCTCGATGCCGGCCTTGATGCCTGCGTCGATTTCGTCGTTGAAGTCACCCTTCTCGTTGATCTTCGCCAGCAGAGCAGCATGCTCGCGCTGGAAGAAGGCGATCAACGCCTGTTCGAAGGCGCCCACTTTGGCGATCTCGATGTCCTGCAGGAAGCCACGCTCGGCGGCATACAGGGACAGCGACATCTCGGCGATGGACATCGGCGCGTACTGCTTCTGCTTCATCAGCTCGGTAACGCGCTGACCATGCTCGAGCTGCTTGCGGGTCGCGTCGTCCAGGTCCGAGGCGAACTGGGCGAAGGCCGCCAGTTCACGGTACTGGGCCAGCGCGGTACGGATGCCGCCGGACAGCTTCTTGATGATCTTGGTCTGGGCCGCGCCGCCCACACGGGATACCGAGATACCGGCGTTGACGGCCGGACGGATACCCGAGTTGAACATGGAGGTTTCCAGGAAGATCTGACCGTCGGTGATGGAGATCACGTTGGTCGGTACGAACGCGGAAACGTCACCGGCCTGGGTTTCGATGATCGGCAGGGCGGTCAGAGAACCGGTCTTGCCTTTCACTTCGCCGTTGGTGAACTTCTCGACGTACTCTTCGGAAACGCGGGAAGCGCGCTCCAGCAGACGGCTGTGGAGATAGAACACGTCGCCCGGGTAGGCTTCACGGCCCGGCGGACGGCGCAGCAGCAGGGAGATCTGGCGGTAGGCAACGGCCTGCTTGGACAGGTCGTCGTACACGATCAGGGCGTCTTCACCGCGGTCGCGGAAGTATTCGCCCATGGTGCAGCCGGAGTACGGCGCCAGGTACTGCAGAGCAGCGGATTCGGAGGCGCTGGCAACGACCACGATGGTGTTGGCCAGGGCACCGTTCTCTTCCAGCTTGCGTACGACGTTGGCGATGGTCGATTGCTTCTGACCGATGGCAACGTAGACGCAGCGGATGCCGCTGTCTTTCTGGTTGATGATGGCGTCGACGGCCAGGGCGGTCTTACCGATCTGACGGTCACCGATGATCAGCTCGCGCTGGCCACGGCCTACCGGGATCATGGCGTCGACCGACTTGTAACCGGTCTGAACCGGCTGGTCTACCGACTTACGCCAGATCACGCCCGGCGCCACTTTCTCGACGGCGTCGGTCAGCTTGGCATCGATCGGGCCTTTGCCATCGATCGGGTTACCCAGGGCATCGACGACGCGACCCAGCAGTTCCGGACCAACCGGTACTTCCAGGATGCGGCCGGTGCACTTGGCGTTCATGCCTTCTTTGAGGTCCTGGTATTCACCCAGTACCACAGCACCGACGGAGTCTTGCTCCAAGTTCAGCGCCATACCGTAGACGCCGCCCGGGAATTCGATCATCTCGCCGTACATGACGTCGGCCAGACCGAAGATGCGCACGATGCCATCGGAAACACTGACGATGGTGCCTTCGTTGCGCGCTTGCGAGGCGACGTCGAGTTTCTCGATGCGCCCCTTGATGATTTCACTAATTTCGGAAGGATTGAGTTGCTGCATGCCGCTGCCCCTTCAAACTCAAGATTTCAACGCTTCGGCCAGTTTCGCGAGCTTGCCGCGCACCGAGCCATCGATTACCAAGTCACCGGCGCGGATCACCACGCCGCCGATCAGGCTCGCGTCTTCCGACGCATGAAGTCGCACTTCGCGACTGAGCCGGGCGCTGAGAGCCTTGGCGAGTTTGTCCTGCTGTTCCTGGTCCAGGACGAAGGCACTGGTGACCTCGACCTCGACCAGCTTTTCCTGCTCGGCCTTGAGTTGCTCGAACATCACGAAGATGGTCGGCAGCAGGTCGAGCCGCTTGTTTTCAGCCACAGTCCGGACGAAGTTCTGGGCCGGAGCATTGAGCTTGTCGCCACACACGTCGATCAGCGCGTCAGCCTTGGCTGCCGCGGTCAGCTGGGGCTCCTTGAGCAGCTGGCGCACGGTGTCGTCCCGCGACACTGCAGCCAGCACACCCAGAGCAGCGGACCAGTCGGCCAGTTGCTGATGAGCCTGGGCGTACTCGAAAGCCGCCTTCGCGTATGGACGAGCCAATGTGGTCAGTTCTGCCATATCGCCCTCTGCTTAGATCTCGGCGGCCAGTTGATCAACCAGCTGCTTTTGCGCGTTGGCATCGATCGAAGCACCCAGGATCTTCTCGGCGCCGGAGACAGCCAGGGCACCCACTTGGGCACGCAGGGCGTCCTTGACGCTGTTGAGTTCCTGCTCGATCTGAGCCTTGGCCTGGGTAATCATGCGATCACCTTCGGCACGGGCCTGATCACGGGCTTCGTCAACGATCTGGTTAGCGCTCTTCTTCGCCTGCTCGATGATTTCGGCTGCCTGAGCCTTGGCTTCGCGCAGTTGCTGACCCGCTTTCTCGTGGGCCAGTTCCAGGTCACGAGCCGCGCGGTTGGCAGCGTCCAGGCCGTCGGCGATCTTCTTCTGACGCTCGTGCAGAGCCGCGATGACCGGCGGCCATACGAACTTCATGCAGAAGATGACGAAGATGGCGAACGCGATGGCCTGGCCGATCAGAGTTGCATTAATGTTCACGCCAATACCTCGCTCGTTCGTTGTTCAGTCACAGATTTCCGCACTGCGGAAATTACTGGGCAACCTGAGCAATGAACGGGTTAGCGAAGGTGAAGAACAGAGCGATACCAACACCGATCATGGTCACGGCGTCGAGCAGACCGGCGACGATGAACATTTTCACCTGCAGCATCGGAACCATTTCCGGCTGGCGAGCAGCGCCTTCCAGGAACTTGCCGCCCAGCAGGCCGAAGCCGATGGCGGTACCCAGAGCGCCCAGACCGATCAGCAGAGCAACGGCGATAGCAGTGAGTCCAACTACAGTTTCCATTTTTCCTCCCGACTTTTTGTCGTGTTGGTTAAAGGTGAAGCAAGTTAAGTGGTGAAACTTCTTTCACCCCCTCCCACCAGGAGAGGGGGCGTACAGAATCTTTTGGATCAGTGGCTGTCTTCGTGGGCCATCGACAGGTAGACGATGGTCAGCATCATGAAGATGAAGGCCTGCAGGGTGATGATCAGGATGTGGAACACGGCCCACGCCCAGTTCAGCACGACGCCCATGCCGCCCAGCCAGAGGATGCCGGAACCGAACATCACGGCGATCAGGATGAAGATCAGCTCGCCGGCGTACATGTTGCCGAACAGACGCAGTGCCAGGGATACCGGCTTGGCGATCAGGGTCACGAACTCGAGCAGGAAGTTCACCGGGATCAGGATGATCTGGACCACCATGTTGCTGCTGTGGAACGGGTGCAGGGTCAGTTCGCCGAGGAAGCCGCCGATACCCTTGACCTTGATGCTGTAGAAGATGATCAGCGCGAACACCGCGATCGACATGCCGAAGGTGGCATTCGGGTCGGTGGTGGCCACGGCGCGGAAGAACAGGTGCTCGTTGCCGGTGACCGCCTGAGCCGCCAGCGGCAGGAAGTCCACGGGCACCAGGTCGATCAGGTTCATCAGGAAGATCCAGACGAACACGGTCAACGCCAGCGGTGCGATGAGCGGGTTACGGCCGTGGAAGGTGTCCTTCACGCTGCCGTCGACGAACTCCACCATAACTTCAACGAAGTTCTGCAGGCCGCCGGGTTGACCGCTGGTAGCCTTCTTGGCCGCCATGCGGAAGATAAGGATGAACACCAGGCCGAGGAATACGGACCAACCCAGGGTATCAACGTGGAATGCCCAAAAGCCCATTTCCTTGGCTTGTTCGGCGGTGTGGGCGAACCCCCAGGAACCATCCGGCAGACGACCCAGGGTCAGGTTCTGCAAGTGGTGCTGGATGTAACCCGAAGCGCTTTCTGCTGCCATGTTTGCCTCAATCGCTCTAAGGTCTTGTAAATGTGTTTCGCATCAGCAGGGGTGCAAACCAGCTGACCGCGAGGGTCAGCAGGTAGAGGCCGAACAGCGCCAGGGGCGCCAGCGGCTTCACACCTGCGAACGCCAGTGCAAAGAGCACTGCCGTCAGAATCAGTTTCCCGGCTTCACCGGCATAGAAAGACCGGACGATCAGCTGGGCAGAGCGGGCGCCGCTGTAACGGAACGCCTTGCGAGCAAAGTACAGATTCGGCAACCACGCAATCAGGCCACCCAACAGGCCGGAATAGCCTGCGACCGATCCCTGGACGAACCACAGGGTCGCTGCACCGAGCAGCAGCACCACCAGTTGGACGAGCAACAGGCGAAAAGCCGGTTGTTGATGGAAGGGCAGGCGATCGGGCTTGCGGGGTTCCATCTGTCTCACAGTCCTCTGGCGTCGGCTTCGCAAATCAACAACTTGGCATACTTTGTGCCGACAAAATTGCGCGCAGAGTATAGGGGGCGCGGCATACCCGTTCAACCGTCAGGTAGTGATTTCCGACGACCCCTACATGCTACGTTCGTATCAGCGTATGTGGGCGAGAACACCCTGGAGTTCATCGAGGGAGTTGTAGCGGATCACCAACTGGCCCTTGCCCTTCTGTCCGTGGCGAATCTGCACCGGAGCGCCCAGGCGCTCGGCCAGGCGCTGTTCCAGACGGCTGATGTCCGGGTCGCTCTTGACCGGTTTGACAGGTTCCGTCGGGGCATTGAGCCATTGGCGCACCAGGGCTTCGGTCTGGCGCACGGTGAGGCCGCGTGCGACAACATGTCGCGCACCCTCGACCTGCCGATTCTCGGGCAATCCGAGCAGGGCGCGGGCATGGCCCATTTCCAGGTCGCCGTGGGACAGCAGAGTCTTGATCTCGTCCGGCAGGGCGATCAGGCGCAGCAGGTTGGCCACGGTCACGCGGGATTTGCCCACGGCGTCGGCGACTTGCTGCTGGGTCAGCTGGAACTCCTGCTGCAGCCGTTGCAGCGCGGCGGCTTCCTCGATGGGGTTGAGGTCCTCGCGCTGGATGTTCTCGATCAGCGCCATGGCGATGGCGGCTTCGTCCGGCACTTCGCGAACCATCGCCGGGATCTTGTCCAGGCCGGCCTGCTGGCTGGCACGCCAGCGGCGCTCGCCGGCGATGATCTCGTAGCGGCCCTTGTCAATCGGGCGCACCACGATCGGTTGCATCACGCCCTGGGCCTTGATGGACTGGGCGAGTTCTTCCAGGGCCTGGGGATCCATGTCGCGGCGCGGCTGGTACTTGCCGCGCTGGATCAGGTCCAGCGGCAGGTGCTGGAGTTCCTTGTCGTCGACCTGAACGGCTTCTTCCTGCAGGGTAGCGGCGCTGGAGCCACTGAGCAGGGCGTCCAGCCCGCGTCCGAGACCTCGTTTCTTGGCGGCCATGCGGGTTCCTTAATCTTAGGCGGGGGCGGTGGTGCGGGCGGCGCGCTGGCGACGCACCAGCTCGCCGGCCAGCGCCAGGTAGGCGAGGGCACCGCGGGATTGCTTGTCGTAGACCAGCGCCGGCATGCCGAAGCTGGGTGCCTCGGCCAGTCGCACGTTGCGCGGGATCACGGTGGTATAGAGCTTGTCGCCGAAGTGTTCCTGCAGTTGCGCGCTGACATCGTTGGTCAGGCTGATGCGCGGGTCGTACATGGTCCGCAGCAGGCCTTCGATCTTCAGCGCCGGGTTCAGCCGCTCGGCGATGCGCTGGATGCTGTTCATCAGGTCGGTCAGACCTTCCAGCGCGTAGTACTCGCACTGCATCGGAATGATCACGCCATCCGCGGCGGACAGGGCGTTGACGGTCAGCATCGACAGCGACGGCGGACAGTCGATGAGGATGTAATCGTAGTTCTCGCGGATCGGCGCCAGCGCTTGGCGCAGGCGATGCTCCTTCATGTCCATCTCCAGCAGTACCACTTCCGCAGCGGTGAGGTCGCGGTTGGCGGGCAGCAGCTGGTAGCCGCCGTGCTCGGAGAACTGCATGGCCTGGGCCAGATCGCATTCGCCGGTCAGCACGTCATAGATGGAATGCTCCAATGACAACTTATCCACACCGCTGCCGGTGGTGGCGTTGCCCTGTGGATCGAGGTCGAGCAGCAACACGCGGCGCTTGGTGGCTACCAGCGATGCGGCGAGGTTGATGCAGGTCGTGGTCTTGCCGACGCCGCCTTTCTGGTTGGCGATCGCGAATACCTTAGCCATGGTTTTCCCCACTCCCCGTCATGCAATGCGGCGCAGTATCAGCAGATGGCGCTGGCCTTGGCAACCCGGCACCGCCAGAGCGTGTTCGGCTTCGACCCGGAAATCTTCCGGGAGTGCCGCGAGCTCGTCGCTGGGGTGTACGCCTTTCATGGCCAGCCAGTTGGTCTGGGTGTCGCCGAGGTGACGTGTCCAGTTGGTGAAGTCCTCGAGGCTGCTGAAAGCCCGGGAGACGATACCGTTGAACGGCTGCTCGGGCTGGAAGGCTTCCACCCGGCTGTGGATAACCTGCAGGTTGTCGAGCTTGAGCTCCAGCTTCACCTGGGTGAGGAAGCGGGTCTTCTTGCCGTTGCTGTCCAGCAGGGTCAGGGATTTGCCGGGGAACAGGATGGCCAGCGGGATGCCGGGCATGCCGCCGCCGCTGCCTACGTCCAGCCAGCGCTCGCCGCCGGCCGCTTCGAACTGCGGAACGATGCTCAGGCTGTCGAGCAGGTGGCGGGAAACCATTTCATCCACATCGCGCACGGCAGTGAGGTTGTAGGCCTTGTTCCACTTGGCCAGCAGGGCCAGGTAATCCAGCAGGCGCTGCTGGGCGGCAGCGTCGATATCCAGGCCGAGCGTCTGGATGCCACGCGCGAGTTCGTCGGCATGGCGGGCAGTGACCAGGGACATCAGGCGCTTTGCTCCAGTTGACGACCGGAGGAGCGCTTCTTCAGATGGATCAGCAGCAGGGAGATCGCCGCCGGCGTGACGCCGGGGATGCGCCCGGCCTGTCCCAGGGTTTGCGGACGGGCATTGCCCAGCTTCAGCTGGATCTCCTTGGAGAGACCGGAAATGGTCTGGTAATCGATATCCACAGGCAACTGGGTGTCTTCGCTGGCACGCAGGCGAGCGATCTCTTCCTGCTGGCGGTCGATGTAGCCGGCGTACTTGGTGCGGATTTCCACTTGCTCGGCGACCTGCGGATCTTCCGCGCCAGCACCGGTCACTTCGGCCAGGCTGAGGTAGTCGATTTCCGGGCGGGCCAGCAGGTTCAGCAGGTTGTATTCATGGGCCAGCGGAGTACCGAAGCGCTCGGCGATGGCGTCGCCCTGGGGCGTGTTCGGGCGAACCCAGGTGCTCTTCAGGCGCTGTTCTTCACGCTCGATGCCTTCGCGTTTGGCTTCGAACACCGCCCAGCGGGCATCGTCGATCAGGCCCAGCTCGCGGCCCTTCTCGGTCAGGCGAAGGTCCGCGTTGTCTTCGCGCAGAATCAGCCGATATTCGGCGCGCGACGTGAACATGCGGTACGGCTCCTGGGTGCCGAGGGTAATCAGGTCGTCGACCAGCACGCCGATGTAGGCCTCGTCGCGGCGCGGGCACCAGCTGTCACGGCCTTGCGAGCGCAATGCGGCGTTGGTACCGGCGAGCAGGCCCTGGGCGCCGGCTTCTTCGTAGCCGGTGGTGCCGTTGATCTGGCCGGCGAAGAACAGGCCGCCGATGACCTTGGTCTCCAGGCTGTACTTCAGGTCGCGCGGATCGAAGTAGTCGTACTCGATGGCGTAGCCGGGGCGAACGATATGGGCGTTCTCCATGCCCCGAATGGAACGGACGATATCCAGCTGCACGTCGAAGGGCAGCGAAGTGGAGATGCCGTTCGGATACAGCTCATGGGTGGTCAGGCCTTCCGGCTCGAGGAAGACCTGATGGCTGTCCTTGTCGGCGAAGCGATGGATCTTGTCTTCGATCGATGGGCAGTAGCGCGGGCCGACCCCTTCGATCACGCCGGAATACATCGGCGAGCGATCGAGGTTGGAGGCGATGATCTCGTGGGTCCGCGAGTTGGTATGGGTGATCCAGCAGCTGACCTGGCGCGGATGCATTTCCTTGTTGCCCAGAAAGGACATCACCGGGATCGGCGTATCGCCGGGCTGCTCGGTCATCACGCTGAAATCGACACTGCGGCCGTCGATACGCGGCGGAGTACCGGTCTTCAGACGGCCGACACGCAGTGGCAGCTCGCGCAGGCGGCGCGCCAGGGCGATCGAGGGCGGATCACCGGCACGGCCACCGGAGTAGTTCTCCAGACCGATGTGGATAAGTCCGCCAAGGAAAGTGCCGGCGGTGAGGACGACGTTATCCGCATGGAATTTCAGACCCATCTGGGTCACGACGCCGCGCACCTGATCCTGTTCGACGATCAGGTCATCGCAGGCCTGCTGGAATATCCACAGGTTCGGCTGGTTCTCCAGGATCTCACGCACGGCGGCCTTGTAGAGAACGCGGTCAGCCTGGGCGCGAGTGGCACGGACTGCCGGGCCCTTGCGGCTGTTCAACACGCGGAACTGGATGCCGCCTTTATCGGTGGCCAGTGCCATGGCACCGCCCAGCGCATCGATTTCCTTGACCAGATGGCTTTTGCCGATCCCACCGATGGCGGGGTTGCAGCTCATCTGGCCAAGGGTTTCCACATTGTGGGTGAGCAGCAGCGTCTTCACGCCCATGCGTGCGGCCGCGAGTGCGGCCTCAGTGCCGGCATGGCCGCCGCCGATCACGATCACGTCAAAACGGGAAGGGAAATCCACCACGCACCTCGTGCCTGTCGATCAAGGAGAAATAGAGAGAGCCGGACAGTATAGGGGTTAAGGGCTTTCGATTGAAGGCACCTGAACAAAAAATAGCCAATCGGTACTGAAGGCTTCTATAGAAAATAAAAGAGAGGAACTTTTTTAAATCTTTTTAGAGCTTGTGTTTATGTATGGTGAAGCCGATTTCTGTGGATAACCATCTTGAGGCCATGTTCCATCAGTCTTTCACGGCATAACAACCCTGTGTCGATGCTGTCAGGCGACGGGGGATCTCCGGTTTCTAGCCTGTGGATTAAGCATCACGTTATCAACAGGTGGATTTATCCACGGCTTGAGAGGGGGGTTGTCAACGTAGCTGTACGTTAGTTTTCCACAGGGTTCGCGGATGCCTGTGAAATACATCGGGAATGCTTTGAAAGACAGCAATGACGGGGCTTGCCCGCATTTCATGGCTGTGGATAGCCGTTCTGGAAGAAAGTCATCGGGCAGGAGCAGTCGCGGCGACGGAATGAATCCGTCACCGGTGTCGAAAGTCTGTGCTGTGGATTACTTGCCGATGCAGAAACTGGAGAAGATGCGGCCCAGCAGATCGTCAGGTGTGAAGGCTCCGGTGATTTCCCCCAGGGCCTGTTGAGCCTGGCGCAGGTCCTCAGCCAGCAGTTCGCCGGCGCCGCTCAGGGTGAGCTGGGCGCGACCGTGTTCGAGGCTGCTACCGGCCTGGCGCAGGGCTTCCAGATGGCGCCGACGGGCGCTGAAGCTGCTTTCCGCGGTCTGTTCGAAGCCCATGCAGGCTTTCAGGTGCTCGCGCAGCAGGTCCAGGCCATTGCCCGAGCGGGCGGACAGGGTGATGGTGACGTGGCCATCGGCGCTCTCCTCAAGGCCGATGCTCTCTGTGGATAAATCAGCCTTGTTACGGATCAGGGTCACGTGGGTGGGATCAGGCCGGCTGTCGAGGAACTCCGGCCAGAGTGCGAAGGGATCGCAGGCCTCGGGGGCGGTGGAGTCCACCACCAGTAGAACGCGATCTGCCTCGTTGATGGCCTTCAACGCGCGTTCCACACCGATTTTTTCCACATGGTCGTCGGTACTGCGCAGGCCGGCGGTATCGATGATGTGCAGCGGCATGCCGTCGATGTGGATATGTTCGCGCAATACATCGCGGGTGGTACCGGCGATATCGGTGACGATGGCCGCTTCACGGCCCGCCAGGGCGTTCAGCAGGCTCGATTTGCCGGCGTTGGGACGTCCGGCGATCACCACGCTCATGCCATCGCGCAGCAGCGCGCCCTGGCCGGCTTCGCGCAGCACGGTCGCCAGTTCGGCACGTACGCCATCCAGTTGCGAAAGAACGTGGCCGTCGGCGAGGAAGTCGATCTCTTCCTCGGGGAAGTCGATGGCTGCCTCGACGTACATGCGCAGCTGGATGAGTTGGTCGGTCAGGTGGTGTACGCGGCGCGAGAACTCGCCCTGCAGCGAACGCACGGCGTTGCGTGCAGCCTGGGCCGAACTGGCCTCGATCAGGTCGGCGATGGCCTCGGCCTGGGCCAGGTCGAGCTTGTCGTTGAGGAAGGCGCGTTCGCTGAACTCGCCAGGGCGGGCCTGGCGGGCGCCCAGTTCCAGGCAGCGCTGCAGGAGCATGTCCATTACCACCGGGCCGCCGTGGCCCTGCAGTTCCAGCACGTCTTCGCCGGTAAAAGAGTTCGGCCCAGGGAAGAACAGCAGCAGCCCTTCGTCGATGACATCGCCATCGTCTGCGTGGAACGGTCCGTAGTGGGCGTAGCGTGGCTGTGGTTCGCGGCCGCTCAGGGTGATGGCCATAGCACGGGCGCGGGGACCGGAGACGCGGACGATGCCGACCCCACCACGGCCCTGGGCGGTGGCGACGGCGGCGATGGTTTCACGGGCTGCATTCATGTCGGCGGTCTCGCGGTTGTGTTCGTGGCTCGCGGGAAAGCAAAGTTATCCACATAGCAAAACGCCCCACGAGGGGGCGTCTTGTCGATCGTCTACGGTCGCGGTATCAGGCGGAAGCCTTCTTTGTCGCAGCTTCGATCCGGCGGGTAATGTACCACTGCTGTGCAATGGACAGACAGTTGTTCACAACCCAGTACAGCACCAGACCGGCCGGGAACCACAGGAAGAAGAAGGTGAAGATGATCGGCATCAGCTTCATGACCTTCGCCTGCATGGGGTCCGGAGGCGTCGGGTTGAGCATCTGCTGGACCAGCATGGTGGCGCCCATGATGATCGGCAGGATGAAGAACGGATCCTTCACCGAGAGGTCGACGATCCAGCCCAGCCACGGCGCCTGGCGCATCTCGACGCTTTCCAGCAGTACCCAGTAGAGGGACAGGAAGACCGGCATCTGCACCAGGATCGGCAGGCAGCCGCCCAGCGGATTGATCTTCTCCTTCTTGTACAGCTCCATCATCGCCTGGGACATCTTCTGGCGATCGTCGCCGTGCTGTTCCTTCAGTGCCTGCATCTTCGGCGACACGGCACGCATGCGGGCCATCGAGCGGTAGCTGGCGGCGGACAACGGGAAGAAGGCCAGCTTGATGACGACGGTCAGCAGGATGATCGACCAGCCCCAGTTACCGACCAGGTTGTGGATATGTTGCAGCAGCCAGAAGATCGGTTGGGCAATGAACCACAGCGGGCCGTAATCGACGGTCAGCTCCAGGCCCGGGGACAGCTCGCCCAGGTACTTCTGCAGCTTGGGACCGGCATACAGGGTCATGCTGGTTTCGCCCTTGGCACCGGGGGCAACGGTCAGGTTGGGACCGGTGTAGCCGACGATATAGTTGCCCTGGGCGTCCTTGCGGGTCATCACGTTGTGGGTGTCGCCCTTGGCGGGCACCCAGGCGGTCACGAAGTAGTGCTGCAGCCAGGCAACCCAGCCGCCCTGGACGGATTCCTTGAACTGCTCCTTGTCCATGTCCTTCATGGACACTTTCACGTAGGGCTTTTCAGGAGTCCAGACCGCGGCGCCAAGGTAGGTCGACACACCGGTGGCAGTGGTGGAGGACGGATCGACGCTGGCGTCACGCTTGAGCTGGGCGAACAGCGAAGCGTTCCACGGCTTGTCGCTCTGGTTGTCGATCAGGTAGCTCACGCCGACCTGATAGGCATCGGGGTTGATGCACTCGAGCTTCTTCTGGGCTTTTTCCTTCTCGGTGCAGTCGCCTTTCAGGCCGCGATGGAAGGTAAAGCGCTTGATGTAGCTGATGCCGTCCTGTGCATAAGTCAGGTCGACCACCATCTGCTCCTGGCCGTCGGCCAGTTCGTAGACGGGCTTGGCAGAGGCGTAGAGCGGGCGGCCACCGGCGGCGGCATCCGGGCCATTGGCGCCGGTCAGCCCGCTCTGGGCCAGGTAGGTGCGTTGCTGATCACGCTCGAACAGCGGGAACGGCACGTCCGGGCGGTCCTGGCGCAACGGGTACTGGGTCAGGCCCAGTTTCACCACATCACCGCCGCGCGGGTCGATGGCCAGGTCCAGCACGTCGGTCTTCACGCGGATCAGCTGGTCGCTGACGGCCGCCGGTTTCTGCTCGGTGGGCAGGGTCGCCTGGGCATTCTGGGCGGTCGGTACGTCGGCATTGGTCGCGCCGCCGGCAGGTACTGACGTGTCCGGCAGGCCTTCGGTCTGGTTGAAGGTCGCGGTCTGCGCTGGCAGTTCAGGCTGGCCGTAGTCCTTGTTCCACTGGAGGACCAGCGCGTAGGACACGATTGCCAGGGCGACGAATAGGATTGAACGTTTGATGTCCATGGTTACTCGGCCGTCGAGGAAGGGGCGGGCTTGGATGGGTCTGGCGGTACCGGATCATAACCACCGGGGTGCCAGGGGTGGCAGCGGCCGAGGCGACGAGCGGCCAGCCAGCCACCACGCAGAAAGCCATGGGTTTCGATGGCTTCCTGCGCGTAGCAGGAACAGCTGGGGTAGAAACGACAGTGCCTGCCCATCATGGGACTGATGGCGTAGCGGTAAAACTGGATCAGTAACAGCGCCAGTCTACGCATGGGAACTGTCGGCCACTCCCGGAGATTCTGTCGTGGGTTCCGGGCTGGGCCGATTGCGTAACAGGCGCTTCCAGAGCTTACCGAACTGCTGGTGCAGTTCCGGATTCTCCAGATCGCCGAGGCCCTTGCGCGCGATGACCACGATATCCAGGCCGGCCAGCTTCTGCTGGTGATGGCGGAAGGATTCGCGGAGAAGGCGTTTGAGGCGGTTACGCTCGACGGCGAGCTTGACGTTCTTCTTGCCGATCACCAGGCCGAGGCGGGGATGATCGAGACCGTTTTCGCGCGCCAGCAGCAGGATGTGCTTGCCGGGAACCTTGGAGGTGGGGGAGTCGAAGACTGCGGTGAATTGCCGGGCTGTCAGAAGACGCTTATCCCGGTCGAAGCCTTGACTCACCACCTGTGTCGGACAAATCAGACGGTCAGACGCTTGCGGCCCTTGGCGCGGCGACGCGACAGAACCTGACGACCGTTCTTGGTGGCCATGCGAGCGCGGAAACCGTGGACGCGAGCGCGCTTGAGGGTGCTGGGTTGGAAAGTACGTTTCATGATTCGGTACCTGGGTTTGACGACATGAGGTCGCAGTGACCCCGTTTAAAGAGACCGGCGATTTTAGTGAAATCAGGCGGTCAGGTCAATTTCCAACCAGCACCGGATACAAATTGAATAGAGAAAAGGCGAAATTCTCTTTTGAGAGATAGATGCTTTGATTATGACTGTTGAGCGCGTTGCCTGTGAATAACTTGCTGGAGGCCACGGGCAATCAGGTTCCTGGAGAATGAAAACCCTGTCTGGAACTGGTGGGTGGCTTGTGTCCCGACGGTTGGAAAGCTGGGGACAGGATGGTTGTTTTTCCACAGCCGATTTTTCCATAGGCTGATCACCAGGCTCATCCCCTGGGTCATCCAGCTGTTATCCACAAGGCTCGCGGCGCGCTTATCCGACAATCGGCACAGTCATTAACATCTTGATTTTGCTTGTGTCCGTAGCCGCATCTCATGTGGATAAGTTGTTCAGGCGCGGCTACAATATCGGCCTATTTCGCTTTGCGCCTTCTTTGGGGGATATCCGTGTCCGTGGAACTTTGGCAGCAGTGCGTGGAGCTTCTGCGCGACGAGCTGCCGTCCCAGCAATTCAATACCTGGATCCGACCTCTGCAGGTCGAGGCTGAGGGTGAGGAGCTGCGCGTGTACGCACCCAATCGTTTCGTACTCGATTGGGTCAACGAGAAGTACATGGGGCGCATGCTCGAGCTGCTCAGTGAGCGTGGCAACGGCCAGATCCCTGCCCTGTCGCTGCTGATCGGCAGTCGCCGCAGCCGTACTCCGCGCCCGGCGCTGGTTCCGCAGAGCCATGTCAGCGTGCAGCCGACTCCCGCGCCCACCGTAGTGGTTGCGCCGCCCCCTGTCGTGCCGGTGGCGGTTGCTCCGGTGATTCCGGAGCCGCAGCCGGTGCAGGTCGTTGCCCAGCCGCTGCCTGACCTGGACGAATCCAGCCCGGGAATCGATCCACTGGCGGCCGCGATGCCGGCAACGTCGGTGCGTACCGAGCGCAACGTGCAGGTAGAAGGTGCGCTCAAGCACACCAGTTACCTCAACCGCACCTTCACCTTCGAGAACTTCGTCGAAGGTAAATCCAACCAGCTGGCCCGAGCGGCGGCCTGGCAGGTGGCGGACAATCTCAAGCACGGCTACAACCCGCTGTTCCTTTATGGTGGCGTCGGCCTGGGCAAGACCCACCTGATGCACGCTGTGGGTAACCATCTGCTGAAGAAGAACCCCAATGCCAAGGTCGTGTACCTGCATTCGGAGCGTTTCGTCGCGGACATGGTGAAAGCGCTGCAGCTGAACGCCATCAACGAATTCAAGCGTTTCTACCGTTCGGTGGACGCGCTGCTGATCGACGATATCCAGTTCTTTGCCCGCAAGGAGCGTTCCCAGGAAGAGTTCTTCCACACCTTCAACGCCCTTCTCGAAGGCGGCCAGCAGGTCATCCTGACCAGCGACCGCTATCCGAAGGAGATCGAAGGCCTGGAAGAGCGCCTGAAGTCGCGCTTTGGCTGGGGCCTGACCGTGGCCGTGGAGCCGCCGGAACTGGAAACCCGTGTGGCGATCCTGATGAAGAAGGCCGAACAGGCCAAGGTCGAGCTGCCGCACGACGCTGCATTCTTCATCGCCCAGCGCATTCGTTCCAACGTGCGCGAGCTGGAAGGTGCACTCAAGCGTGTGATCGCCCATTCCCACTTCATGGGGCGGCCGATCACCATCGAGCTGATCCGCGAGTCGCTGAAGGACCTGCTGGCACTGCAGGACAAACTGGTCAGCATCGACAACATCCAGCGTACCGTCGCCGAGTACTACAAGATCAAGATCGCCGACCTGCTGTCCAAGCGCCGTTCGCGCTCGGTGGCGCGTCCGCGTCAGGTTGCTATGGCACTCTCCAAGGAACTGACCAACCACAGCCTGCCGGAGATCGGCGTGGCCTTCGGCGGTCGGGATCACACCACGGTGCTGCACGCCTGTCGTAAGATCGCTCAACTCAAGGAATCCGACGCGGATATCCGCGAGGACTACAAGAACCTGCTGCGTACTCTGACCACCTGACGCAGCCTCACGAGGCAAGGGACTAGACCATGCATTTCACTATTCAACGCGAAGCTCTGTTGAAACCCCTGCAACTGGTCGCTGGCGTTGTCGAGCGCCGCCAGACGCTGCCGGTTCTTTCCAACGTCCTGCTGGTCGTCGAAGGCCAGCAACTGTCGCTGACCGGTACCGACCTGGAAGTCGAACTGGTTGGCCGCGTCGCTCTGGAGGAGGCCGCCGAACCAGGCGAGATCACCGTTCCCGCGCGCAAGCTGATGGACATCTGCAAAAGCCTGCCCAGCGATGCGTTGATCGATATCCGCGTCGACGAGCAGAAACTGGTGGTGAAGGCCGGCCGCAGCCGTTTCACCCTCTCCACCTTGCCGGCGAACGATTTCCCCACCGTGGAAGAAGGTCCGGGTTCGCTGACATTCAGTCTGGTGCAGAGCAAGCTGCGCCGTCTGATCGACCGCACCAGCTTCGCGATGGCGCAGCAGGACGTGCGTTACTACCTCAATGGCATGTTGCTGGAAGTGGGTGGCGGCACCCTGCGCGCAGTCGCTACCGACGGTCACCGCCTGGCCATGTGCTCCTTGAGTAACGCGGTGCCGGAAGCGCAGGACCGCCACCAGGTGATCGTGCCGCGCAAGGGCATCCTGGAACTGGCCCGTCTGCTCACCGAGCAGGACGGCGAAGTGTCCATCGTTCTTGGTCAGCACCACATCCGTGCGACCACCGGTGAGTTCACCTTCACTTCCAAGCTGGTAGACGGCAAGTTCCCCGACTACGAACGCGTACTGCCCAAGGGCGGCGACAAGCTGGTGCTCGGTGATCGCCAGGTACTGCGCGAAGCCTTCAGCCGCACCGCTATCCTGTCGAACGAGAAGTACCGTGGTATCCGTCTGCAACTCTCCAACGGCCTCCTGAAAATCCAGGCGAACAACCCTGAGCAGGAAGAAGCGGAAGAAGAAGTGCAGGTCGACTACAACGGCGGCAGCCTGGAAATCGGCTTCAACGTCAGCTACCTGCTGGACGTCCTGGGTGTCATGGGTACCGAGCAGGTGCGCATGATCCTCTCCGACTCCAATAGCAGTGCGCTGGTGCAGGAAGCGGACAACGACGATTCCGCCTACGTCGTCATGCCGATGCGCCTCTGACGCGTATCGATGTCCCTTACCCGCCTTTCGGTCACCGCGGTGCGCAACCTGCACCCGGTGACTTTCTCCCCCTCCCCCCGCATCAACATCCTCTACGGCGAAAACGGCAGCGGCAAGACCAGCGTGCTGGAAGCCATCTACCTGCTCGGTCTTGCGCGCTCCTTCCGCAGCATGCGCCTGCAACCTGTCATCCAGTACGAAGAACCGGCTTGCACGGTGTTCGGACAGGTGCGCCTGGGCAATGGCTTTGACAGCAGCCTCGGGGTTTCTCGAGATCGCCAGGGCGAGTTCCAGATTCGTATCGACGGGCAGAACGCGCGTAGCGCTGCTCAGCTGGCGGAAACCTTGCCGTTGCAGTTGATCAATCCGGACAGCTTCCGCCTGCTGGAAGGTGCGCCTAAGATTCGCCGGCAGTTCCTCGACTGGGGAGTGTTCCACGTGGAACAACGCTTCATGGTCGCCTGGCAAAGATTGCAGAAGGCCCTGCGGCAGCGGAACTCGTGGCTCCGACATGGTAAACTGGACGGTGCTTCGCAGGCTGCGTGGGACCGAGAATTATGTGCCGCGAGCGATGAGATCGACGCGTATCGAAGGTCCTATATCCAAGCTCTCAAGCCCCAGTTCGAGCGTACCCTGGCCGAGCTGATCCAGCTCGATGACCTGACGCTCAGCTATTACCGGGGGTGGGACAAGGAGCGTGACCTGAGTGAGGTGCTGTCTTCCAGCCTGCTCCGCGATCAGCAGATGGGGCACACCCAGGCAGGACCGCAGCGGGCGGATCTGAGGATTCGCCTGGGGGGACACAATGCCGCGGAGATACTGTCCCGCGGCCAACAGAAACTGGTGGTCTGCGCGTTGCGGATCGCCCAGGGGCACCTGATCAACCAGGCCAAGCGCGGGCAATGCGTCTACCTGGTGGATGATCTCCCCTCCGAATTGGATGAGAAGCATCGGTTGTCTTTGTGCCGGCTTCTCGAAGATCTGGGTTGCCAGGTATTCATCACCTGCGTCGACCCGCACTTATTGAAAGACGGCTGGCAAACGGAAACGCCGGTGTCGATGTTCCACGTGGAACATGGGCGCGTCTCTCAGGACACTACCATCGGGAGTGAAGAATGAGCGAGAACACCTACGACTCTTCCAGTATCAAGGTACTGAAGGGGCTGGACGCGGTACGTAAGCGTCCGGGCATGTACATCGGTGATACCGACGACGGCACTGGCCTGCACCACATGGTCTTCGAGGTCGTGGACAACTCGATCGACGAAGCGCTGGCGGGCTACTGCAGCGAGATCAGCATCACCATTCACACCGATGAATCCATCACCGTGCGCGACAACGGTCGCGGCATCCCGGTGGATATCCACAAGGAAGAAGGGGTCTCCGCGGCCGAGGTCATCATGACCGTCCTTCACGCCGGCGGTAAGTTTGACGACAACAGCTACAAGGTCTCCGGCGGTCTGCACGGCGTGGGTGTGTCGGTGGTGAACGCCCTCTCCCACGAGCTGCGTCTGACCATTCGCCGTGAAGGCAAGGTCTGGGAACAGGTCTACCACCACGGCGTACCGCAGTTCCCGCTGTGCCCGGTGGGTGACACCGATGGCTCGGGTACCGAGGTGCACTTCAAGCCGTCTCCGGAAACCTTCCACAACATCCACTTCAGCTGGGACATCCTGGCCAAGCGGATTCGCGAGCTGTCGTTCCTGAACTCCGGCGTCGGCATCGTTCTGCGTGACGAGCGTGCCGGCAAGGAAGAGCTGTTCAAGTACGAAGGCGGCCTGCGGGCTTTCGTCGAGTACCTGAACACCAACAAGACCGCGGTGAACCAGGTCTTCCACTTCAACTGCCAGCGCGAAGAAGATGGCGTCGGGGTCGAAGTCGCCTTGCAGTGGAACGACAGCTTCAACGAGAACATCCTCTGCTTCACCAACAACATTCCCCAGCGTGACGGTGGTACCCACCTGGCGGGCTTCCGCTCCGCCCTCACCCGTCACCTGAACAACTACATCGAGCAGGAAGGCCTGGCGAAGAAGTTCAAGATCGCTACCACCGGCGACGACGCCCGTGAAGGTCTGACCGCGATCATTTCGGTGAAGGTGCCGGATCCGAAGTTCAGCTCTCAGACCAAGGACAAGCTGGTTTCCTCGGAGGTTAAGACCGCCGTGGAACAGGAGATGGGCAAGTACTTCGCCGACTTCCTGCTGGAGAACCCGAACGAAGCCAAGGCCGTGGTCGGCAAGATGATCGACGCCGCCCGTGCCCGTGAGGCCGCGCGCAAGGCTCGCGAGATGACCCGCCGCAAGGGCGCGCTGGACATCGCCGGCCTGCCGGGCAAGCTCGCCGACTGCCAGGAGAAGGATCCCGCCCTCTCCGAACTGTACATCGTGGAAGGTGACTCCGCGGGCGGTTCTGCGAAGCAGGGTCGTAACCGCAAGACCCAGGCGATCCTGCCGCTCAAGGGCAAGATCCTCAACGTCGAGAAGGCTCGCTTCGACAAGATGCTGTCCTCCCAGGAGGTCGGCACGCTGATCACCGCGCTGGGCTGCGGTATCGGTCGCGAGGAGTACAACATCGACAAGCTGCGTTACCACAACATCATCATCATGACCGATGCCGACGTCGACGGTTCGCACATCCGTACCCTGCTGCTGACCTTTTTCTTCCGTCAGTTGCCGGAGCTGGTCGAGCGCGGCTACATCTACATCGCCCAGCCGCCGCTGTACAAGGTGAAGCGCGGCAAGCAGGAGCAGTACATCAAGGACGACGTGGCCATGGAGGAGTACATGACCCAGTCGGCCCTCGAGGACGCCAGCGTGCACGTCAACGAAAGCGCTCCGGGCCTGTCCGGCGAAGCGCTGGAGAAGCTGGTCAACGAGTACCGTGGCGTCATGCGTACCCTCTCCCGCCTGTCTCGTCTGTACCCGCAGGACCTGACCGAGCACTTCGTCTACCTGCCGCGTATCGAGGTCGACCAGTTGGGTGAGCAGGCCGCCATGCAGGGCTGGCTGGACCAATACCAGGCGCGCCTGAAGGCCTCCGAGAAGTCCGGCCTGGTCTACAAGGTCAGCCTGCGTGAGGACCGCGAGCGCCACCTGTGGCTGCCGGAAGTCGAGATGGTTGCCCACGGTCTGTCGAGCTACGTCACCTTCAACCGCGACTTCTTCGCCAGCAACGATTACCGCGCGGTAACCGAGCTGGGCGCCAAGCTGAACAGCCTGATGGAAGAAGGCGCCTACGTGCAGAAAGGCGAGCGCAAGAAGATCGTCTCGAGCTTCAAGGAAGCCCTGGACTGGCTGATGGCCGAAGGCACCAAGCGTCACAGCATCCAGCGATACAAGGGGCTGGGCGAGATGAACCCGGACCAGCTATGGGAAACCACGATGGACCCGAACGTGCGCCGCATGCTGAAGGTAACCATCGAGGACGCCATCGCCGCCGACCAGCTGTTCAACACCCTGATGGGCGATGCCGTGGAGCCACGCCGCGACTTCATCGAAAGCAACGCCCTGGCGGTGTCCAACCTGGACATCTGAGCCAGCAAAGTAGCAGGCAAAAAGAAAGGGCCCTTCGGGGCCCTTTTTCTTTTCGTCGGTGCAAGCCTCAGGAGGCTTCGGCGACGGCCTGGGGCGTGGCCTTGGGTGGCAGTTCGCCCATGTCGCGCAGGGTCTGCGTGACCCAGCTTTCGGCGCGCTGGTTGAGCTCGGTGATAGCCCGTGCACCCTCCCCTTCGGCATACATCGCCGGGCCGATCACCACCTGGATGGTACCGGGGTACTTCGCCCAGCCGTTCTTCGGCCAGCAGTGCCCGGCGTTGTGCGCAATCGGCAGCACCGGCAGGTTGGCGTTCACGGCGAGGGCGGCGCCGCCACGGGAGAACTTGCCGATCTGGCCGGTGGGAACGCGGGTGCCTTCCGGGAAGATCAGTACCCAGGCACCCTGCTTCAGGCGCTCGTCGCCCTGCTTGGCCATCTGCTTGAGGGCCAGCTTGGGTTGGTCACGGTTGATGGCGATGGGCTTGAGCAGCGCCATCGCCCAGCCGAAGAAGGGAACGAACAGCAGTTCGCGCTTGAGCACCTGGCTCAGAGGCGCGAAGTAGCCGGTGAGGAAGAAGGTTTCCCAGGTGCTCTGGTGCTTGGCCAGGATCACACAGGGCTGATCCGGGATGTTCTCCACGCCCTTGAGCTCGTAGCGCACACCCACCATCCAGGTGGCCAGCCAGACGGCGAACTTGCACCAGGCCTGGGCGATGAAGCGGTAGCGTGCGCGGAACGGCAGGAAGGGTGCGATGAGCAGGCTGAGGGTGCCCCAGACGAAGGCGCTGAACGACAGCAGCAGGTAGAAGAGAACGGTTCTGATGGCCTGCACTGTGATGAATCCTCAGGAAAGTAGATGGGCAGCGACCGCCGCCAGATCGTCGAATACCAGGGTGCCCTCGGGCAGGGCCTTGCCCAGGGTGCGCTCGCCTTTGCCGGTCTTCACCAACACGGGCTGACAATCGACGGCCAACGCGGCGTCCAGGTCACCCCGGCTGTCGCCCACGAACCAGATGCCGTGAAGGTCCACACCGTAGTGCCGGGCGATCTGCAGCAGCATACCGGGTTTCGGCTTGCGGCAGTCGCAACCCTCGTCGGGACCGTGGGGGCAGTAGACGACCACGCCGAGTTCACCGCCCTGCTCCGCTACCAGTTCGCGCAGGCGCTGGTGCATGCTTTCCAGCGTCGCCAGGTCGTAGTAGCCGCGAGCGATGCCCGACTGGTTGGTGGCCACCGCCACGGTCCAGCCGGCCTTGCTCAGTTGGGCGATGGCGCTGATGGCGCTGGGGATCGGAATCCACTCGTCGAGGGATTTGATATAGGCGTCGGAGTCCTGGTTGATGACACCGTCGCGGTCGAGGATCAGTAGCTTCATGCTTCGATAAGTCACGCACTTCGATCAGTCGGAAATGAAAAAGCCGGGAGTCCGTTACGGCAAACCGTTGCGAACTCCCGGCTTTCAGGCGGGCATCAACCCAGCAGCGAGATGTCGGCGACGCCGAGGAACAATCCGCGCAGCTTGGCCAGCAGTGCGTAGCGGTTGGCCTTCACGGCGTTGTCGTCCGCGTTGACCAGTACTTCCTCGAAGAAGGCATCCACCGGCGCGCGCAAGGCCGCCAGGCGGGCCAGGGCGGCGCGATAGTCGCGAGCCGCGGCCAGCGGAGCCACTTCACTCTCGGCGGTCGCCACGGCGCTGCCAAGGGCCTTCTCGGCGGTCTCGGTGAACAGACTGGCATTGACGGCGGCAGGCACCTCGCCTTCGGCCTTGGCCAGGATGTTCGACACGCGCTTGTTGGCGGCGGCCAGTGCTTCGGCTTCGGGCAACTGACGGAAGGCCTGCACGGCCTGCACGCGCTGGTCGAAGTCCAGCGGAGCGGTCGGCTTGAGGGCACGCACGGCCTGGTACACGGCGACGTCCACGCCTTCGTCTTCGTAACGGGCACGCAGACGGTCGAAGACGAACTCCTGCACCTGCTCGGACAGACCGTCGGCCTTCACCTTGTCGCCGTACTGGGCCACGGCGACACCGATGGCATTGGCCAGGTCCAGGTCCAGCTGCTTCTCGATGAGGATGCGCAGCACGCCCAGGGCGGCACGGCGCAGGGCGTACGGGTCCTTGCTACCGGTGGGCAGCATGCCGATGCCGAAGATGCCGACCAGGGTGTCGAGCTTGTCGGCCACGGCCACCGCGGCACCGGTCAGGGTGCCCGGCAGCTCGGCACCGGCGCCGCGCGGCATGTACTGCTCGTTCAGCGCCAGGGCGACGTCCTTGGCCTCGCCACCGGCGGTGGCGTAGTAGTAACCGGCGATGCCCTGCATCTCCGGGAACTCGCCGACCATCTCGGTGGCCAGGTCGCACTTGGAGAGGATGCCGGCACGGGCAGCGTTGGTCGAGTCACCGCCGATGCGGGCAGCGATGTAGGCGGCCAGCTTGGAAACCCGCTCGGCTTTCTCGTAGACAGTGCCCAGCTGGGCCTGGAACACCACGTTCTTCAGGCGGGCGTTGAAGGCTTCCAGCGGCTGCTTCTGGTCCTGCTTGAAGAAGAACTCGGCGTCGGTCAGGCGTGGGCGCACGACTTTCTCGTTGCCGGAAACGATGTGCTCCGGCGCCTTGCTCTCGACGTTGGCCACGGTGATGAAGCGCGGCAGCAGCTTGCCGTTGGCGTCCAGCAGGCAGAAGTACTTCTGGTTGTCCTGCATGGTGGTAATCAGCGCTTCCTGCGGAACGGCGAGGAAACGCTCCTCGAAGGAGCACACCAGCGGCACCGGCCACTCGACCAGCGCGGTCACTTCATCCAGCAGATCGGCCGGAACGATGGCGCTGCCCTTCTGCTCGGCGGCCAGTTCGGCCACGCGCTTGGAGATGATCTCGCGGCGCTCGGCGAAGTCGGCCAGCACATGGGCGCTGCGCAGGTCTTCCAGGTAGTTGGCCGGAGCCGAGATGCGCACGTTGGCCGGGTTGTGGAAGCGATGGCCACGGGATTCGCGGCCGGCCTTCTTGGTCAGGATCTCGCAGTCGACGACCTCGTCGCCGAACAGCATCACCAGCCACTGGGTCGGACGCACGAACTCTTCACGACGGGCTGCCCAGCGCATGCGCTTGGGAATCGGCAGCTCGTTCAGCGAGGCTTCGACGATGCCCGGCAGCAGGCCCACGGCCGGCTGGCCGGCGATGCTCTGGCTGAACCTGAGTTTCGGGCCGCTCTTGTCGATCTGCTCCAGGTCCACGCCGCATTTCTTGGCGAAGCCGAGGGCGGCCTGGGTCGGGTTGCCGCTGGCGTCGAAGGCAGCCTGCAGCGGCGGGCCGTCGAGGTTCACGGTGCGGTCCGGCTGCTGCACGGCGAGTTGGTCGATCTGCACGGCTAGGCGGCGCGGCGCGGCGTAGCAGCGCGCGGCGGCGTAGGTCAGGCCGGCAGCCTTGAGGCCCTTCTCGATGCCGGCCAGGAAGGCTTCACCGAGGCTTCTCAGCGCCTTGGGTGGCAGCTCTTCGGTACCCAGTTCGACGAGGAAATCCTTCGCGCTCATTATTCGGCCTCCTTCAGCTTGGCCAGTACTTCGTCACGCAATTCGGGTGTGGCCATCGGGAAGCCGAGGCGGGCGCGGGCCTGCAGGTAGCTCTGCGCCACGGCGCGGGCCAGGGTGCGCACGCGCAGGATGTAGCGCTGACGCTCGGTCACCGAGATGGCGCGGCGGGCGTCCAGCAGGTTGAAGGTATGCGAGGCCTTGAGGACCATCTCGTAGGTCGGCAGCGGCAGCTGCAGTTCGATCAGACGGTTGGCTTCGCTTTCGTAGAAGTCGAACAGCTCGAACAGCTTCTCGACGTTGGCGTGTTCGAAGTTGTAGGTCGACTGCTCCACCTCGTTCTGGTGGAAAACATCGCCGTAGGTGACCTTGCCGAACGGGCCGTCGGCCCACACCAGGTCGTACACCGAGTCGACGCCCTGGATGTACATGGCCAGGCGTTCCAGGCCGTAGGTGATCTCACCGGTGACCGGGTAGCACTCGATGCCGCCGACCTGCTGGAAGTAGGTGAACTGGGTGACTTCCATGCCGTTCAGCCAGATTTCCCAGCCCAGGCCCCACGCGCCGAGGGTCGGCGATTCCCAGTTGTCCTCGACGAAACGGATGTCGTGCACCAGCGGGTCGATGCCGATGGCCTGAAGCGAACCCAGGTACAGCTCCTGGAAGTTCTCCGGGTTGGGTTTGAGTACCACCTGGAACTGGTAGTAATGCTGCAGGCGGTTGGGGTTCTCGCCGTAGCGGCCGTCGGTGGGGCGGCGGCTGGGCTGCACATAGGCCGCGTTCCAGGTTTCCGGGCCCACGGCGCGGAGGAAGGTGGCGGTGTGGAAGGTGCCGGCGCCTACTTCCATGTCGTAGGGCTGCAGCACCACGCAGCCCTGATCGGCCCAGTATTTTTGCAGGGCGAGGATCAGGTCCTGGAAGGTGGGCACGGCGGGCGTAGTCTGGCTCACGAAAATCACCTGTGCTGGATATGCGACTAAAACCCGGCAGTATACCCCAAGACGCTTGCAGCTTGGGCTTCACAGCGTTTTTTGCGCGACCGTTCGTAGGTCCTCGAAGGGGCAAAAAAACGGATCGATAACTGTATTTTTGTACAGCTATTTGTCTATAGTCAGAACCTTCCCGTTTCCAAGGACGACCGCCATGCCCCGCTGCTTCTGGTGTAACGACGACCCGCTGTACATCGCCTACCACGACACCGAGTGGGGCGTGCCCCAGCGCGACGCCCGCGCGCTGTTCGAGATGATCATCCTCGAGGGGGCCCAGGCGGGCCTGTCGTGGATCACCGTACTGAAGAAGCGCGAGCGTTACCGCGAGGTGCTGTTCGGCTTCGACCCCGAGCGCCTGGCGCGCATGACCGACGAGGAAATCGAGGAGCGCATGCAGGACCCGGGCATCATCCGCAACTTCGCCAAGCTCAAGGCGGCACGGCAGAACGCCCGGGCCTGGCTGAAGCTGGAAGACCCGGTGACCTTCCTCTGGTCCTTCGTCGGCGGCCAGCCCAAGGTCAATCACTTCCGCGAGCGCGGCGACGTGCCGGCGGTGACGCCCGAGGCCGAGGCCATGAGCAAGGCCCTGCGCAAGGCCGGTTTCAACTTCGTCGGCCCGACCATCTGCTACGCCTTCATGCAGGCCACCGGCATGGTGATGGACCACACCACCGACTGTGACCGTTATACCGAGCTCTCTTGATCACGGCCGGAGAAGTCACTTGTAGGAGCGAGCTTGCTCGCGAACAGCGTTTCCCGGCGACATCGGCGTTGGGCTATTCGCGAGCAAGCTCGCTCCTACAGGGGATCAGCAGGGTGGGCTGATTCAGGATGATCATCGCACCGATTGAGATGTGCTTTCGCCTTCGCTCTTCACCGCTGGTTAGAATGTGCGCCTCTGAATGAAGGAGTTTCCCGTGGAGAAATTCAAGGGCGCACTGGTGGTGGGCTTCCTGCGTCTGTTCGCCATGCTGCCGTGGCGCGCGGTGGGGGCCTTGGGCGCGGGCATCGGCTGGCTGATGTGGAAGATTCCCAACCGCTCCCGCGAGGTGGCGCGGACCAACCTGGCGCACTGCTTCCCGGAGCTGTCGCAGGCTGAGCTGGAGACGCTGCTCGGCCGGAGCCTGATGGACATCGGTCGCACGCTCACCGAGAGCGCCTGCGCCTGGATGTGGTCGCCGCAGAAGTCGCTGCAGTACATCCTCGAAGTGGAAGGCATGGACGTGCTGGAGGAAGCGCTGGCCTCCGGCGACGGCCTGGTGGGCATCACCAGCCACCTGGGCAACTGGGAGGTGCTCAATCACTTCTACTGCTCCTACGCCAAGCCGATCATTTTCTACCGCCCGCCGAAGCTCAAGGCCGTGGATGAATTGCTGAAGAAGCAGCGTGTGCAACTGGGCAACCGCGTTGCGCCCTCCACTCCCGAGGGCATCAAGAGCGTGATCAAGGAAGTGAGGAACGGCGGCTGCGTCGGTATCCCCTGCGACCCGGAGCCGGACCTGGGCTCGGGCCTGTTCGTGCCCTACCTGGGCACCACCGCGCTGACCAGCAAGTTCGTGCCCTCGCTGCTCGCGCGCGGCAAGGCCCGTGGGGTGTTCTTCCATGCGGTGCGCCTGCCCGATGGCAGCGGCTACAAGGTGATCCTCGAAGCCGCGCCGGCGGATATGTACGACAAGGACATGGACGTGTCGGTGGCCGCGCTCAGCCGCGAACTGGCCAAGTATGTGCGCGCCTATCCGAGCCAGTACATGTGGACCATGAAGCGCTTCAAGAAGCGCCCCGAGGGCGAGGCCAGGTGGTACTGAGCCAAGCCGGGATTGCGTAGCCGGTCGCCGTGCGGTTCGCGAGCAAGCTCGCTCCTACACAGAGCGCATCGGCGTCGACCGGTAGGAGCGAGCTTGCTCGCGAAGCCGCCCTCTGCAGTGAGAAAGTCAGTGAGAAAATCCCCTCCCTTCGGGGAAGGGCATGGCTCCCGCTCATAAGCCAGGAATAACCAGCATGCTTGGCCTGCCGACCACCGCCACCGCGCCGTTCTGTCCCTCGGAAGTCAAAGGCAGCATCCAGGTCGCGGCCGGCGCGCCGTTGTTCAAGCGCATCCTGCAGTTCGCCGGCCCCGGCCTGCTGGTCTCCATCGGCTACATGGACCCGGGTAACTGGGCCACCGCCATCGAGGCCGGCTCGGGCTTCGGCTACCAGCTGCTGTTCGTGGTGCTGCTCTCCAGCCTCGCGGGGATGGTCCTGCAATGCCTGGCGATGCGCCTGGGCATCGTCACCGGCCAGGACCTGGCGCAGCTCTCGCGCAGCCGCTACAGCCTGGGCACGGCGCGCCTGCAATGGCTGCTGGCGGAGCTGTCTATCGTCGCCACGGACCTCGCCGAAGTGCTCGGCTGCGCCCTGGCCTTCCACCTGCTGCTGGGCGTCGACCTGGTCACCGGGGTGATCCTCACCGCCTTCGACACGCTCATCGTGCTCGGCCTCAAGGGCCAGCGCTTCCGCCACCTGGAAGCGATCATGCTCGGCCTGATCGTCACCATCAGCGGCTGCTACCTGGTCGAGCTGATCCTGATCAAACCCTACTGGCCGGACGTCGCCGCCGGCTTCCTGCCCAGTTGGGACGCGGTGACCCAGCGCGAGCCGCTGTACCTGGCGATCGGC
Organism: Pseudomonas sp. MT3; assembly: GCF_054720805.1. NCBI lineage: Bacteria > Pseudomonadati > Pseudomonadota > Gammaproteobacteria > Pseudomonadales > Pseudomonadaceae > Pseudomonas > Pseudomonas sp. MT3. Next base: position 55,381 of record NZ_JBTVPY010000016.1, on the reverse strand, counting down.
ATCCTCGGCGCCACGGTGATGCCGCACAACCTCTACCTGCACTCCTCCATCGTGCAGACAAGGCAGGTCAGCGGCAGCAACGGCAAGGCCGCGGCGATCCGCCTGACGCGCATCGACACCGTGGTCTCGCTGAGCCTCGCGCTGCTGGTCAACGCGGCGATCCTGATCCTCGCCGCCGCGGCCTTCCACGAGACCGGCCACACCGGCGTCACCGAGATCCAGGATGCCTATCGCCTGCTCGAACCGCTGGTGGGTGCCGGCCTTGCGGCGATCCTCTTCGGCGTCGCCCTGCTCGCCTCCGGGCAGAGCTCCACCTTCACCGGCACCATCGCCGGGCAGGTGATCATGGACGGCTTCCTGCAGATGAAGATTCCCTGCTGGCAGCGCCGCCTGATCACCCGCGCGCTGGCGCTGATCCCGGCGCTGATCGGCGTGGTGATGCTGGGCGACAAGGCGGTGGGCAAGCTGCTGGTGTTCAGCCAGGTGGTGCTCAGCCTGCAACTGCCGTTCGCGCTCTGGCCGCTGATCCGCTTCACCAGCGATCGCGCGCTGATGGGCGAGTTCGTCAACGGCATCGGCACCCGTGTGCTGGCGTGGGCGTTGTTCGGCGTCATCAGCGCCGCCAACCTTTGGTTGTTATTGCAGTTGCTGGCTTGACCCGGCCCCCTGCTTTCAGGCCCATTAGTGCGCTGACATTCAGGACGGATGCCACGCCATGTCCAACCAACGGCAATACCCGCGCACTCCGATGAAGTGCCGGATCAAGATCAGCCATCCCAGCTTCGGCGACGTGTTCGGGCATACCCGTGATCTGTCCGACGGCGGCGTCTATGTGCGCCATGAAACGTTGGCCGGATTGCCCTCCGGCGCGCGGGTCAGCGGCCAGGTGCAGGACCTGCCCTTCGACGCGCCGATCCTGGAGATGGAAGTGATGCGCACCGATGCCGAAGGCGCGGGCTTCCGCTTCATCGGCAACGGCTGATTCCCGCTGCACCGTTTTTTGTAGGAGCGAGCTTGCTCGCGAACCCTGGCCCCGCAGTGGGGACTGTTCGCGAGCAAGGGCTAGGCGCCCCCCTCGTTCCTACAGGTAAGGCAAAGCCCCTGGGCTATTAATTCGCCTCGTTCACCGCACTCAGGAAGGCCCGCGTCCGTTCATGCTGCGGGTGGCCGAACAGCTGCTGCGGGCTGCCCTGTTCGAGGATGTTGCCCTGGTGGAAGAAGCACACGCGGTCGGCGAACTCGCGGGCGAAGCCCATCTGGTGGGTGACCATCAGCATGGTCAGGTTATGCTCGGTGCCCAGCCTGCGCACCACGTTGAGCACCTCGCCGCACAGCTCCGGGTCCAGCGCCGAGGTCACCTCGTCGAACAGCATCACCTTCGGCCGCATCGCCAGCGCGCGGGCGATGGCCACGCGCTGCTGCTGGCCGCCGGAAAGCTGTGACGGATAGTGGTCGAGCTTGTTGCCCAGGCCGACCATCTCCAGCAACTCGACGGCACGTTCGCGCGCCTCATTGCGCGGCAGGCCGAGCACCTGCACCGGCGCCTCCATCACGTTGCGCAGCGACGTCATGTGCGGGAACAGGTTGAAGCTCTGGAAGACCATGCCGATCTTGCTGCGCACCTTGCGCACGTGGCTTTCCGGCGCGCGCACCAGGGTGTCGTTGCGCTTGAGGTGCGTCAGCGGCTCGCCGTCGACCTCGATCACGCCGCTGTCGATGGTTTCCAGGGTCATCAGCGCGCGCAGCAGGGTCGACTTGCCCGAGCCGCTGGGGCCGATGATGGCGACCTTTTCGTTGGCGCCGACTTCCAGGTTGAGGTCCTTGAGCACGCTGAAGCTGCCGTAGCTCTTGCACACATTGCGAAAGCTCACCATTGGCTGGGCGGTTTCGGCGCGCGCGGCCGGGGCATCCTGGTTGGTCGTGCGGGAGGACATGGCCCCAGTTGCTTGTAGGGAGTGGACGGACATCGGTTTTCCTCCGGGAGAATCAGTCATGGCAGCGCCGTACGTTTTTCCACCTGGCGTACCACGCTCGCCAGGCCGATGGAAATGAGCAGGAAGAACACCCCGACCAGGGTGATCGGCTCCAGGTAGCGGAAGCTGTCGGAGCCGATGTTCTTGGCCTGCTGCATGATTTCCACCACGGTGATCGCGGAGAGCACCGGGGTGTCCTTGAACATGGCGATCAGGTAGTTGCCCAGCGCCGGCAGCACCGGGCGGATCGCCTGGGGCAGGATCACCTCGCGGTAGGCCTTGAGCGGCGAGAAGTTCAGCGCGGTGACCGCCTCCCACTGCCCGCGCGGCACCGCTTCGAGACCGGCGCGGTACACCTCGGCGGTGTAGCAGGCATAGTGCAGGGCGATGCCGAGGGTGCCGGCCACCAGGGCGGTCATGTTCAGCCCGTAGGTCGGCAGCACGTAGAACAGGAAGTACACCTGGATCAGCAGCGGTGTGCTGCGGATGAACTCGATCAGCCAGGCCGCCGGCCACGACAGCCAGAAGTGCCGGCTGCGGCGGGCGATGGCGAACAGCAGGCCGAATACCACCGCCAGGGCGAAGCCCACCAGGGTGATGGCGATGGTGCGCAGCGAGGCGTGCAGCAGTTGCGGGATGATCTGCCAGGCGAAGTCCCAGTCGAAGAATTTCATCACAGGCCTCCGCGGATTCGGCCATGCCCCAGCCAGCGTTCCACGCGCCGCATGAGGAAGACGATGATCTGGGCCATGACGAAATACAGCACCAGGGTGAGGACGAAGATCTTCAGCGTTTCGAAGGTCGCCTGGTCGAGCTGGCGGGCGCGGAAGGTCAGGTCGGAAAGGGTGATCAGCGACACCAGCGAGGTGTTCTTCAGCAGCTCGATCAGCAGGTTGGTGCCCGGCGGAATCGCACAGAGCAGCGCCTGCGGCAGGATGATCCGGCGAAAGCGCGTGAACGGCGTCATGTTCAGCGCCAGCGCCGCCTCGTACTGCCCCTTGGGTACCGAGCCGATGGCGCCGCGCATCACCTCGGCCCCATAGGCGCCGATGTGCAGGCCCAGGCCGATGATCGCCACGCTGTAGGCGCTCATCTCCAGATTGAACGGCGGCAGCGGCAGCACGAAGTACAGCCAGAACAGCTGCACCAGCAGCGAGGTACCGCGGAACAGCTCGATGTAGCTGATCGCCAGCCAGCGTACCGCAGGCCACGGCGAGAGCCGGCCGAGCGCAGCGATGATGGCGGCGATGACCGCCAGCAGGGAGCCGAAGGCGGTCACCTGGACGGTGACCCAGGCGCCCTCCAGCAGCAGAGGAAGCAATTCACCCATGATGCGCATCCCGTAACGACAGGTTCGACGGAACGGCCAGGCGGGCGCGCTCTAGGCCAGAGACGCACCCGGCCCGGTCATTGTTTGCAGAGCTCGGCGGCGGTCTTGTCGGTGACGTTGGACTTGTCGAAGCCGAACGGCTTGACCGTCGCCAGGTGCTCGGCGCTGCCCAGCCACTGCTTGAGCTGCGCATTCACCGCATCGCGCAGGTCCTTGTCGTCCGGGCGGAAGGCCAGGGCGCCGTAACCGATGTGCGAGGGGTCGTCCTTGAAGTCGGCGATGGCTTCCACCGAATCGCCACCTTTCGCCGCGAGCCCCTTCATGGTCAGCGCGGTGCCGACGCTGGCGTCGGCGCGGCCGGCGCGCACGGCCTGCAGCTGGGCGGTGGTGTCGGGTACCTGGACGATCTGCTCCTCCGCCACGCCCTCGGCGCGGGCGTAGCCGAGTTCAGCGGTGCCGGACATGATCGCCAGCTTCACGTCCGGGGCGTTCTTCACGTCGGCGTAGCTGTGCAGGTTCTTCGGGTTGCCCTTCTTCACCAGCAGGGTGTCGGGAATCTGGTAGTGCGGGTCGGTGAAGATCACCTGCTGGCAGCGCGGCGGGGTGATGTACATGCCGGCGGCGATCACGTCGAAGCGCCCGGCGCGCAGGCCGGGGATCAGCGCGCCCCATTCGGTGAGCACCGGCTCGATCTTCTTCACACCCATCTTGGTGAAGATTTGCGTGGCGATTTCCGGGGACTCGCCGGTGACCTTGCCGGAGGTCTCGGTGTAGGCGAACGGCGCTTCGTTGGCGTAGCCGATGCGCACCGTGCCGGTGCTCTGGATGCGTTCGAGGGTGGTCTCGGCATAGCTGCCGGCACTGGCCAGCGCACAGGCGACGAGGGTACAGGCGAGGCTTAGGCGGTGCAGCAAAACAGGGGCGGTACTCATCTTCGGATCTCCTGATCTTCTCTTGCCGTACGCGTTCGGCGCGCGGCTCTGGATGGCAGGTAGCAATGTCGTACGACTATTGTTCTTGTTGGCAGGGCCCCTGCGGGGGCCTTCCGAAGTTCACTCGCCAGGCGAGGTGATGGTGCAACGACGCCAGACTAAGCCCGGCTGCCTTGCGGCTCTTACCGATCGACAACCCCTCGGCGGGAAAAAGCCACCGTCGCGACGAACGCATCCGGCGGTTTTTTCTGCGCGGGCCTGACAATGCGGCCCGGTGTCCTGCACCCGAGCATACAAAAGGGGTCTGCGCGCCAACATTGCACTAGGACAATTGCCGCCGGTGTGCTGGTCGGTCACTCTGGACGCCTGACCAGACGGAGCGCTGAAGATGGAAGCCTGGCGTCGCGCCCTGGCCGACCTGCGGGTCGGCGAATCCAAGTACAAGACCCTGGTGCAGGCCATTGCCGGCGACATCGAGCAGGGTCGCCTGAGCGATGGCCAGCGCCTGCCGCCGCAGCGCCACGTGGCCGATGGCCTGGGCATCAGTGTGCAGACCGTGACCAACGCCTACAAGGAACTGGAACGCCAGGGCCTGGTGCGTTGCGAGGTGGGGCGCGGCAGTTTCGTCACGCGGCGCATGACCGAGGGCATGGCCCACTACATGGTCGACCACCCCGAGCGCGCCCTGGTGGACTTCTCCATCGCCAGCATCGTCCATACCCGCGAGCACGACCGCCTGTGGCAGGACACCTGCCGCGCGCTGGCGCAGGAAAGCGACCAGCCGTGGATGCGCGCCTGCCGCCCGGTGGCCGGCTTCGACGCGCACCGCGACGCCGGCGTGCAATGGCTGGCGCAACTGGGATTGCAGCGCGAACGCGACGACGTGCTGATCACCAATGGCGCCGCCCACGGCATCTTCCTCGCCCTTGCCTCCCTCGCCGGACCGGACGACGTGGTGCTCTGCGAACAGCTCACCGACCACGGCGTGATCGGCAACTCCCAGGTGCTCGGCTTCACCTTGAAGGGCGTGGAGATCGACAAGGAAGGCATCGACCCGGAGCACTTCGAAGACCTCTGCGCCAACGAGCGCATCACCGCGCTGGTCTGCACGCCGAACCTGAACAACCCGACCTCCTGCCTGATGCCCGACTCGCGCCGCCGCGAGATCGCCGCCATCGCCCAGCGCTACGGCGTGCACGTCATCGAGGACGACGTCTACGGCCCGCTGCTCGGCGAGCGCCGCCCGCCACCGCTCAGCCACTACCTGCCGGACCTGTCGTTCTACTGCACCAGCTTCACCAAGAGCGTGCTCACCGGTCTGCGCATCGGCTACCTGGCCATGCCCCGGCGGCTGGCGCTGCGTACCGAGAGCATCCTGCGGGTGAACAGCTGGATGGCCACGCCACTGCTGGCGGAAGTCGCTTCGCGCTGGGTCCACAACGGCAATGCCCAGGCGCTGATCGGCCTGCAACGTCGCGTGCTGGAGACGCGCCAGGCACGGGTGCGCGAGTGGCTGGGCGAGCATCTGCGCGGTTGCGATCCGCATTCGCTGAGCGCCTGGATCGGCATTCCCGAGCACTGGGAACTGGACAGCCTGGTGCGTGAATTGCGCCATCGGCATATCGCCGTCACGCCGCCCGATCCGTTCATGGTACGCGGCACCCCGCGACCGCGCGCGATACGCCTGTGCATGGGCGCCGAATGCAGCGACGAGCGTATGGCCAACGCCCTGGAGGACATGCGCGAACTGTTCGGGCAGTACCCGAAGATCCACGATTTCTAACACCGATTTCCCCTTGTAGGAGCGAGCTTGCTCGCGAATGGATTTCCCGGCGACCTCGGGGGCGGACGGGTTCGCGAGCGAGCTTGCTCCTACGAAAAGCACCTCCGAGAAATACATCGTCCTAGTACATTCATCGCGACAATTTCGCGCCCCTACACTCGGCCCCAACTGCAATCCCGGAGGCCGAGATGGACCCGATTCCCCTCGTCGAGTTGTACCGCGCACGCCAACGCATCCAGGGCCTGGTGCGGCAGACGCCGCTGGCGCATTCGCCCAGCCTGTCCAATCTCCTCGGCGCGCCGGTGTACCTCAAGCTCGAATCGCAGCAGATCACCGGCAGCTTCAAGCTGCGCGGCGCCAGCAACGCCATTGCACAGCTGAGCGATGCACAGAAGGCCAACGGCGTGGTCGCCGCCTCCACCGGCAATCACGGCCGTGCCCTCGCCCACGCTGCCCGCATGCTTGGCGTGCACGCGACCATCTGCCTGTCGCAGCTGGTGCCGGCGAACAAGGTCCAGGCGATCCGCGAACTCGGTGCCGAGGTGCGCATCGTCGGCCGCAGCCAGGATGACGCCCAGGCCGAGGCCGAACGCCTCGCCCGTGACCACGGCGCCGCGCTGCTACCGCCCTTCGACCACCCGCAGATCATCGCCGGCCAGGGCACCCTCGGCCTGGAAATCCTCGAACAGCTGCCGGACGTGCGCCAGGTGCTGATCCCGCTCTCCGGCGGCGGCCTGTTCGGCGGCGTCGCCCTGGCGATGAAGCACGCCGACCCGGGCATCCGCGTCCACGGCATCAGCATGCGCCGTGGCGCGGCGATGGCCGCCAGCCTCGCCGCCGGCCACCCGGTGGACGTGGAAGAACTGCCGACCCTGGCCGACTCCCTCGGCGGCGGCATCGGCCTGGACAACCGCTACACCTTCGCCCTGGCCCGCGACTACTGCGATCAGTTGCACCTGCTCGACGAAGACGCCATCGCCGCCGGCATCCGCCACGCCTACCGCGAGGAGCGGCAGGTGGTGGAAGGCGCCGCCGCTGTCGGCATCGCGGCGTTGCTGGATGGCCTGATCGCCCCGGTCGGTCCGCTGGTGGTGATCGTCAGCGGCCGCAACATCGACATCGAACAACACCAACGCATTCTTGAGGAATCCGCTCATGGCTGACGTCACCCTGCTCAGCGAAGCCGACCTGCGCGCCTGCGTGGCACTCGACCACGAAAGCCTCGACGCGGTCGAACACGCCTTCCGCCTGCTCGCCACCGCACCGGTGGCGATGCCGCCGATCCTTCGCCTGGACGTGCCCGAGCACAACGGCGAAGTCGACGTGAAGACCGCCTACCTGCCCGGCCTGCCGCGCTTCGCCATCAAGGTCAGCCCCGGCTTCTTCGACAACCCCAAGCTCGGCCTGCCCAGCCTCAACGGCATGATGATGCTGCTCTCCTCGCGCACCGGCCTGCTGGATGCGCTGCTGCTGGACAACGGCTACCTCACCGCCGTGCGCACCGCCTGTGCCGGCGCCGTGGCGGCCAAGTGGCTGGCCCGCGAGGATTCCCGTCAGGTCGCGCTGATCGGCGCCGGCGAACAGGCGCGGCTGCAACTCAAGGCACTGTGCCTGGTGCGGCCCATCGAAGCCGCCAGCGTCTGGGCGCGGGACATCGACAAGGCCCGGCAGTGCGCCAGCGACCTGAGCATGAGCCTGGGCATTGCGGTGACCGCCTGCGCCAGCATCGACGAAGCGCTGGAAGGCGCCGACATCGCCATCACCACCACGCCCAGCCGTGAGCCGCTGATCCACAAGCGGCACCTGCGCCCCGGTTTGCACATCACGGCGATGGGCTCGGACGCCGAGCACAAGAACGAGATCGCCGCCGACGCGCTGGCGGCGGTGGACTGCTACGTCGCCGACCGCCTCAGCCAGACCCTGGTGCTGGGCGAACTGCACCACGCGGTGGCGGCCGGCAACGTCAGCCTGGATGCCGACTTCGCCGAGTTGGGCCAGGTCATCGCCGGGCAACGCGAAGGTCGCCGCCGCGCCGAGGACATCACCCTCTGCGACCTCACCGGCACCGGTGCGCAGGACACCGCCATCGCCGGCCTGGCCTTCCAGCGGGCGCAGCGGATGGGCAAGGGGTTCCGTTTCAGCACCTGAGCCCGCGACTCCGATTCAGGCAGAACAAACCCTGTAGGAGCGAGCTTGCTCGCGAACCAGCCCTCGCTGCGGGGCCATTCGCGAGCAAGCTCGCTCCTACAAGTAGAACACCCCGAGAGAGGATTTCCGCATGTCCGAAATCGTCGTCAACCTCCCCTTCAGCCGGGAGGAATATGCCCAGCGGATCGCCAAGGTCCGTGCCAGCATGCTTGAGCGCGGCATCGAACTGCTGCTGGTCACCGACCCGTCGAACATGGCCTGGCTGACCGGCTATGACGGCTGGTCCTTCTACGTGCACCAGTGCGTACTGCTGGCGCGGGAAGGCGAGCCGGTATGGTTCGGCCGCGGCCAGGACGCCAACGGCGCGCGCCGCACCGTGTTCATGGCGCCCGACAACATCGTCGGCTACCCCGACCATTACGTGCAGTCCACCGAGCGCCATCCGATGGACTACCTGTCCCGTGAGGTCATCGCCGCGCGCGGCTGGGAGCGCCTGACCCTCGGCGTGGAGATGGACAACTACTACTTCAGCGCCGCCGCCTTCCGCTCGTTGCAGGCCCATCTGCCGGTGGCACGCTTCGTCGACGCCACCGCGCTGGTCAACTGGCAGCGCGCAGTGAAGTCGCCCCGCGAGATCGAGTACATGCGGGTTGCCGCGCGCATCGTCGAGAAGATGCATGCGCACATTGTCGAACGCATCGAACCGGGCATGCGCAAGAACGAGCTGGTCGCGGAGATCTACAGCACCGGCATCCTTGGCGCCGACGGCCACGGTGGCGACTATCCGGCCATCGTCCCGCTGCTGCCCACCGGCGCCGACGCCAGCGCGCCGCACCTGACCTGGGACGACACGCCGTTCCAGCGCGGCGCCGGCACCTTCTTCGAGATCGCCGGCTGCTACCGGCGCTACCACTGCCCGCTGTCGCGCACCGTCTACCTCGGCAAGCCGCCTCAGCACTTCCTCGACGCCGAGAAGGCGGTGGTCGAAGGCATTTCCGCCGGCCTCGACGCGGCGAAACCCGGCAACACCACCGGCGACATCGCCCGCGCCTTCTTCGGCGTGCTGGAGAAGTTCGGCATCCACAAGGACAGCCGCTGCGGCTACCCCATCGGTATCAGCTACCCGCCGGACTGGGGCGAACGCACCATGAGCCTGCGCCCGAGCGACAACAGCGTGCTGGAACCGGGCATGACCTTCCACTTCATGCCCGGCCTGTGGATGGACGACTGGGGCCTGGAGATCACCGAAAGCATCCTCATCACCGAGCGCGGCGTGGAGACCTTCTGCGACTACCCGCGCCAGCTGTTCGTGAAGGAGTGAGACGATGACTCATGCACTCGACAAGCCGCTGCGCGAGAACCCCATCTCCGCCAGCGTCGACTTCCAGCGCGACGGCGTGCAGCACGGCCATCTCAAGCTGCCCTACTCGCGGGACGATTCGGCCTGGGGCGCGGTGATGATCCCCATCTGCGTGGTGAAGAACGGCGATGGCCCCACTGCGCTGCTCACCGGTGGCAACCACGGCGACGAGTACGAAGGCCCGGTGGCGCTCAGCCGCCTGGCCCAGGAACTGCGCGCCGAGGATGTGCGCGGCCGGGTGATCATCGTGCCGTTCATGAACACCCCGGCGTTCCTCGCCGGCAAGCGCACCTCGCCGATCGACGCCGGCAATCTCAACCGCAGTTTCCCCGGCCGCCCGGACGGCACGGTGACGCAGAAGATCGCCGACTACTTCCAGCGTACCCTGCTGCCGCTGGCGGACGTGGTGCTGGATATCCACTCCGGCGGGCGGACGCTGGACTTCCTGCCCTTCGCCGCCTGCCACGTGCTGCCGGACAAGGCCCAGCAGCAAGCCAGCGAGGCGCTGATGCGTGCCTTCGCCGCGCCCTACGCGATGCGCATGCTGGAACTGGACGCGGTGGGCATGTACGACACCGCCGCCGAGGAGCAGGGCAAGCTGTTCCTCACCACCGAACTGGGTGGCGGCGGCAGCAGCAGCGCGCGCACGGTCGCCATCGCCCGGCGCGGCGTGCGCAATGTGCTGATCCAGGTCGGCATCCTGCGTGGCGACGTGGAGCCGGCGCAGTCGGTGATGCTCGACATGCCCGACGGCGACTGCTTCGTCGCCAGCCAGCACGGCGGCCTGCTGGAAATGTGCCGCGACCTGGGCGAGCGGGTCGAGCGCGGGGAGGTGCTGGCGCGGGTGCACGACGTGCTGCGCACCGGCGCCGCGCCCGTGGAGTACCGCGCCAAGCGCAGCGGCATTCTCGCCGCGCGGCACTTCCCCGGCCTGGTGCAGAGTGGCGACACCCTGGCGGTGGTCGCCGAGGTACTGGACTGAACGGGAGCCCGCCATGATCAAGCTCGACCGCTACGACCTGAAGATCCTGCGCATCCTCGCCGGCGACGGGCGCATCACCAAGTCGAGCTTGGCCGAGGCGATCAACCTCTCGGTCAGCCCGGCCTGGGAGCGCGTGCGCAAGCTGGAGGAGGCCGGGTTGATCAAGGGCTACCGCGCGCAGATCGACTGGCCGGCGCTGTTCAAGCAGCAGCAGGTGCTGGTGGAAATTACCCTGGCGCGGCACACCGCGCAGGACATGAAGCGCTTCGAACAGCGCCTGCAGCAGGCGCCGGAGGTGGGCTTCTGCTATGCCACCGGTGGCGGGGTGGACTACATCGCGATGATCCAGGCGCGTGACATCGACCACTACCAGCGCTTCATCGACCAGCTGCTGCTGGAAGACGTCGGCATCGAGCGCTACTTCACCTACATCGTCACCAAGGTGATCAAGACGCTGGATGCGGCGATCCCCGCCGAAGCTCTTGAGGTGGGCCACTGATGTTTTCTGTAGGAGCGAGCTTGCTCGCGAACCCGCCCAGCACCGAAGCCGTCGGGAAATTCGTTCGCGAGCAAGCTCGCTCCTACAGTCTCCGGCCGGTGCTCCTACGGATTGCACACGTCGGCGCTGAACAAAATTTGCCCAATAAAACCTGACTTCGCGGTCCGGATCGTATACAATGCGCGCCGCTCGGCATGGTGCCGGGCATGGGTTCCCTCACCCCATCGACGAAAAAGGCCCAAAGCATGTCGGCATCCCTTCCGGCGGCACGGCGCGGCGCACTCGCCGGCCTGGTCGCGTTCCACATCCTGATCATCATCGCCAGCAACTACCTGGTGCAGTTGCCAATGACCCTGTTCGGCTGGCACACCACCTGGGGCGCGTTCAGCTTCCCGTTCATCTTCCTGGCCACCGACCTCACCGTCCGCCTGCTCGGCAAGCGCCCGGCGCGGCTGGTCATCGCGCGGGTGATGATCCCGGCGCTGCTGGCGTCCTACGTGATCTCGGTAATCTTCCAGGAAGGCGCCTTCAGAGGGCTTGCCTCCCTGGGGGAATTCAACACCTTCGTCGCGCGGATTTCCCTGGCCAGCTTCCTCGCCTACGTGTTCGGCCAGATCCTCGACATCCAGGTCTTCGACCGCCTGCGGCGCATGCGCCAGTGGTGGATCGCCCCGGTAGTCTCGACCCTGTTCGGCAACCTGCTGGATACCTTCACCTTCTTCTCCATCGCCTTCTGGCACAGCGACAACGCCTTCATGGCCGAGCACTGGGTGGAAATCGCCTGGGTCGACTACGGCGTGAAGCTGGCGGTGATGCTGATGCTCTTCGTGCCGCTCTACGGCATGTTGCTCAGCGCCATCACCCGTAATCTGCGCCGCCAACCCGCCGTCATCTGACGCCACCCGAAAAAGCCCAACGGCGGCGGCAGAACTGCGAAAAGATTTGCCGCCGCCATCCCCCGCTTAGGAAAAAATCGCGCGCTCCCGGCCCCTAGCATGGACTCATGCCAATCGCCTGGGAGACGCCGTCATGTCCTATGTCCATCCCCTGCTGTTCAAGTCGCTCTGCTATGTGAACGGCCACTGGCTGCATAGCGCCAGCGGCGCCAGCATCGCCGTCGACAACCCCGCTACCCGCGAAGCCATCGGCCACGTGCCGCTGCTCGACCGCGAGCAGATCGTCTCTGCGGTGGACGCCGCCGCTGCCGCCTTCCCCGCCTGGCGTGCGCGCACGCTGGACGAGCGCGGTGCGCTGCTGCGCCGCTGGGCCGAGCTGATTGGCCAGCACCGTGAGGATCTGGCGCAGATCCTCAGCCTGGAACAGGGCAAGCCGCTGGCCGAAGCCCTGGGCGAGATCGACTACGCCGCCAGCTTCATTCCCTGGTTCGCCGAGGAAGCGCGGCGCCTGAACGGCCGCAACATCCCCAGCCACATCCCCGGCGCGCACCTGGGCACGGTACTCGAGCCGGTCGGCGTCGCCGCGCTGCTGACGCCGTGGAACTTCCCCTCGGCGATGATCACCCGCAAGGCCGCCGCCGCGCTGGCCGCCGGTTGCAGCGTGGTGGTCAAGCCGGCCCACGAAACGCCCTATTCCGCCTTCGCCCTGGCCCAACTGGCCGAAGAAGCCGGCTTCCCCGCCGGGGTATTCAACGTGGTACTGGGCGAGCCGCAGATGGTCATGGAAACCCTGGTCGGCGACAGCCGCGTGCGCGCCGTGAGCTTCACCGGCTCGACCCGCGTAGGAAAACTGGTCCTGCAAGCCGCCGCCCAGGACGTGAAGAAAGTCGCCCTGGAACTGGGCGGCAACGCGCCCTTCATCGTGCTGCCGGATGCCGATCTGGAGCAGGCGGTGCAGTTCGCCATCGACGCCAAGTTCCAGACTTCCGGGCAGGACTGCTGCGCGGCCAACCGCATCCTGGTCGCCCGCGAACTCTACGAACCCTTCCTGCAGCGCTTCGCCCGCGCCGTGCGCGAGCTGCGCGTCGGCCCGGCCAGCGACTCGCGCAGCCAGATCGGCCCGCTGATGCACCAGGGCGCCTTCGACGTCACCTGCGAGCGGGTGCAGGACGCCATCGCCCAGGGTGCGCGCTTGCTCGCCGGAGGCGAGCCCCACGCCCTCGGCGGCTGGTTCCATCAACCGACGGTGCTGGCCGACGTCACGCCGCGGATGCGCATCTGGCGCGAGGAAAACTTCGCGCCGATTGCCGGGGTGAGCGCCTACGACGACCTGGACGAAGCCGTCCGGCAGGCCAATGACACCGAGTACGGCCTGGCCGCCTACCTGTGCGGGCAACGCCTGGACCACATCTGGCCGCTGATGCGGCGCCTGGAGTTCGCCCTGGTGGCGGTCAACGGCGCCAAGTTCACCGGCCACCCCATCCCCTTCGGCGGCATGAAGGCTTCGGGCCTGGGCCGCGAGGGCGGCAGCGAGGGCTTCGAGCCCTTCGTCGAAACCAAGTACTTCGCCTTGCACCACGGCGCCATCTGACCGGGAGACCATCGCCATGACCGACTACGCCAAGCTGTTCGAAGACGACCGCGCGCACTTCATGCACCCCTCGACCCATGCCCACGACCACGTCAGCGGCGCACTGCCGGGGCGGATCATCACCGGCGCTTCCGGTGTGCGCATCCGCGACCACCAGGGCCGCGAGCTGCTGGATGCCTTCGCCGGCCTGTACTGCGTGAACATCGGCTACGGCCGCACCGAAGTCGCCGACGCCATCCATGCACAGGCTACGCAATTGGCCTACTACCACACCTACGTCGGCCACTCCTCCGAAGCGATCATCGAGCTGTCCGCGCGGATCATCCGCGACTGGGCGCCGGCGGGCATGAAGAAGGTCTACTACGGCCTCTCCGGCTCCGACGCCAACGAGACCCAGGTCAAGCTGGTGCGCTACTACAACAACGTGCTGGGCCGGCCGCAGAAGAAAAAGATCATCTCCCGCCAGCGCGGCTACCACGGCTCGGGCATCGTCACCGGCAGCCTCACCGGGCTGGCCAGCTTCCACCAGCATTTCGACCTGCCGGTGGAGGGTGTGAAGCACACGCTCTGCCCGCACTTCTACAAGGCGCCGGCGGGCATGGACGAGGCCACTTTCGTCCGCCACTGCGCCCAGGAGCTGGAGAACCTGATCCTCGCCGAAGGCCCGGACAGCGTGGCGGCCTTCATTGGTGAGCCGGTGATGGGCACCGGCGGCATCATCGTCCCGCCCAAGGGCTACTGGGAGGCGATCCAGGCGGTGCTGGCCAAGTACGACGTGCTGCTGATCGCCGACGAGGTGGTCTGCGCCTTTGGCCGCGTCGGTGACAAGATGGGCAGCCAGCGCTACGGCATGCGCCCGGACCTGATCACCACCGCCAAGGGCCTGACCAGCGCCTACGCACCGCTGTCGGCGGTGATCGTCGGCGAGAAGGTGTGGGACGTGATCGATAGCGCATCCACCCGGGAAGGCGCGCTGGGCCACGGCTGGACCTACTCCGGCCACCCGATCTGCGCGGCGGCGGCGCTGGCCAACCTGAACATCCTCGAAGGGGAAAACATCACCGCCAATGCGGCGGAGGTCGGCGGCTACCTCAACCAGCAACTGCGCCAGACCTTCGAGGGCCATCCGCTGGTGGGCGAGGTGCGTGGCGACGGCATGCTGGCGGCGCTGGAGTTCATGGCCGACCGCGAGGCGCGTACGCCATTCGATGCGGCGCTGAAGGTCGGCCCGAAGGTCTCGGCGGCCTGCCTGGAACGCGGCATGATCGCTCGCGCCATGCCCCACGGCGACATCCTCGGCTTCGCTCCGCCACTGGTGCTGACCCGCGGCGAAGCGGACGAGATCGTCGGCATCGCCAAGGCGGCGGTGGATGCGGTGGCGGACGAGGTCCTTTAACGCGCGGGCTGCTCTTCTGTAGGAGCGAGCTTGCTCGCGAACATCTCGCGGCAGCTCCGGTGTCATGCGGTTCGCGAGCAAGGACTAGGCGTCCCCCTCGCTCCTACAAGTAATCTCGCACTTCGAAGCAGGCGGATGAAAAAGGGCGCCTATGCGCCCTTTGTCTTGTCCAGCTTGCGCAGGAACACCGTCATTTCCTTCTCCGCCTGCTTGTCCCCATGCGCCTGCGCCGCGGCGATGCCGTCGGTCCAGGCCTGTCGGGCGCCGTCGGGGTTGCCGCTGGCCTGCAGGGCCTTGCCCAGCAGCTTCCAGGCGGCGGAATACTTCGGGTCCTGCTCCACGCAGCGGCGCAGGTGTCCGGCGGCCTTCACGGCGTCGCCGGCATCCAGGTAGCCCTTGCCCAGGCCGAAGCGCAGCAGCGGGTTGTCCACGCCTTTGGCGAGCATCTTTTCCAGGCCTTCGAGCATCGCCTGCCCTCCCTATCTCAGAAGAACGTCAGACCGGCCTGGAACAGCCGCTCGACATCACGGATACGTTTCTTGTCGACCACGAAGAGGATCACGTGGTCGCCGGCTTCGATCACCGTTTCGCCGTGGGCGATCAGCACGTCGTCGTCGCGGATCACCGCGCCGATGGTGGTACCCGGTGGCAGGTGCACGTCGTTGATCTTGCGGCCGATCACCTTGCTCGACTTGGCATCGCCGTGGGCGACCACCTCGATGGCCTCGGCGGCACCCCGGCGCAGCGAGTGCACGCTTTCGATGTCGCCTCGGCGCACGTGGGTCAGCAGGGTACCGATGGTGGCCAGCTGCGGGCTGATGGCGATGTCGATGTCGCCACCCTGCACCAGGTCGACGTAGGCGGGGTTGTTGATCAGCGTCATCACCTTGCGCGCGCCCAGCCGCTTGGCCAGCAGCGAGGACATGATGTTGGCCTCGTCGTCGTTGGTCAGGGCGAGGAACAGGTCGGTGTCGCCGATGTTCTCTTCCATCAGCAGGTCGCGGTCCGAGGCGCTGCCCTGCAGCACGATGGAGCTGTCCAGGCTTTCGGAGAGGTGCCGGCAGCGCGCCGGGTTCATCTCGATGATCTTCACCTGGTAGCGGCTCTCGATGGCTTCCGCCAGGCGCTCGCCAATGTTGCCGCCACCGGCGATGATGATCCGCTTGTAGCTGTCCTCCAGGCGGCGCATCTCGCCCATCACCGCGCGGATGTGGGCCTTGGCGGCGATGAAGAACACCTCGTCGTCGGCCTCGATCACCGTGTCGCCCTGGGGAATGATCGGCCGGTTGCGCCGGTAGATCGCCGCCACGCGGGTTTCGGCGTTGGGCATGTGCTCGCGCAGCTGGCGCAGCTCCTGGCCCACCAGCGGGCCGCCGTAGTAGGCGCGGATGCCGACCAACTGCGCCTTGCCCTCGGCGAAGTCGATCACCTGCAGGGCGCCGGGGTATTCCACCAGGCGCTTGATGTAGTTGGTCACCACCTGTTCGGGGCTGATCAGCACGTCGACCGGGATAGCCTCGTTGTCGAACAGCCCGGCGCGGGTCAGATAGGCCGACTCGCGCACGCGGGCGATCCGCGTCGGGGTGTTGAACAGGGTGTAGGCGACCTGGCAGGCCACCATGTTCACCTCGTCGCTGTTGGTCACCGCCACCAGCATGTCGGCGTCGTCGGCACCGGCCTGGCGCAGCACGGTGGGGAACGAGGCCTTGCCGTGGACGGTGCGGATGTCCAGGCGGTCGTTGAGGTCGCGCAGGCGTTCGCCGTCGGTGTCGACGACCGTGATGTCGTTGGCTTCGCTGGCCAGGTGCTCGGCCAGAGTGCCGCCGACCTGGCCGGCACCGAGGATGATGATCTTCATGGAGCGGCGTGCTTTCCGTTTCGATCCGTTGGGAGTCGGCGCCTGTTACTTGGCCGAAATCTTCATGAGCTTGGCATAGTAGAAGCCGTCATGCCCCCCCTCCCGGGGGAACAGCTGGCGGCCGTGGGGCTGCTTGCTGCCCCAGGGACCGGGCAGGTCCAGCTCGCGAGCGCCGGGGGTGCGACCGAGGAACGCAGCGATCTGCTCGCTGTTCTCCCGAGGCATCACCGAGCAGGTCGCGTAGACCATCACGCCGCCGACTTCGAGGGTCGCCCACAGTGCGTCGAGCAGTTCGCCCTGCAGCTGAGCCAGCGCCTCGATGTCCTCGGCGGTGCGAGTCAGCTTGATGTCCGGGTGGCGGCGGATCACCCCGGTGGCGGAGCACGGCGCGTCCAGCAGGATGCGCTGGAACGCCTTGCCGTCCCACCACTTGGCGGTGTCGCGGGCGTCGGCGGCGAACAGCTGGGCGTCGAGTTGCAGGCGCGCGAGGTTCTCGCGCACGCGCACCAGGCGGCTCTCTTCCAGGTCCACGGCGACCACGCCGGCCAGCGCAGGCTCGGCTTCCATCAGGTGGCAGGTCTTGCCGCCGGGCGCGCAGCAGGCGTCCAGCACGCGCTGGTTGGGTGCCAGTTCCAGCAGGTCGGCGGCCAGTTGCGCGGCCTCGTCCTGCACGCTGACGCGGCCTTCGGCGAAGCCCGGCAGCTCGCGCACATCGCAGGGCTGCAACAGCTGGATGCCGTCGCGGCTGAACTGGCAGGCGGTCGCTTCGAAACCGACGCGGTTCAGCTCTTCCAGGTAGGCATCGCGGCTGCCGTGGCGGCGGTTCACCCGCAGGGTCATCGGCGGGTGGGTGTTGTTGGCGGCGCAGATCGCTTCGAACTGCTCCGGCCAGTTTTTCTTCAGTACCTTCTGCAGCCAGCGCGGGTGCGCCAGGCGCGCGGCCGGGTCCTTGTCGACCTCGGCCAGCAGGGTTTCGCTTTCGCGCTGGGCGCGGCGCAGCACGGCGTTGAGCAGGCCCTTGGCCCAGGGCTTCTTCAGTTTGTCCGCGCAGCCGACGGTTTCGCCGATGGCCGCGTGCGGCGGAATGCGGGTGTAGAGCAGCTGGTACAGGCCGACCAGCAGCAGCGCCTCGACGTCACGGTCGCCGGCTTTGAACGGCTTCTGCAGCAGGCGCGCGGCGAGGGTGGACAGCCGTGGCTGCCAGCGGGCGGCGCCGAAGGCCAGCTCCTGCACCAGGCCACGGTCGCGCGGCTCGACGTTCTCCAGTTGGGTCGGCAGCGAGCTGCCCAGCGAGGCGCGGCCGGCGAGCACGGCGGCCAGCGCGCGGGCCGCCGCGAGGCGGGGATTGGTGCTCATTGACCCTGCCCTTGCTGGCCAAGCACCTGGCCGGCGGCGAACTGCTCGCGGCGGCTGTTGAACAGGTCGGCGAAGGCCAGCGGCTTGCCGCCGGGCAGTTGCAGGCGGGTCAGCAGCAACGCGCCTTCAGCGCAGGCGACCAGCAGACCGTCGCGGCTGGCGTCGAGGATCCTGCCGGGCTCGCCTTTGCCTTGCGCCGGCTTGGCACCGAGCACCTTCAGGGCGGCGTCGCCAAGGGTGGTGTGGCAGACCGGCCACGGCGTGAAGGCGCGGATGCGGCGCTCCAGTTCGGCGGCCGGGCGCGCCCAGTCGATGCGCGCCTCTTCCTTGTTCAGCTTGTGTGCGTAGGTGGCCAGGGCGTCGTCCTGCACCTCGCCCTTGAGCGTGCCGGCGGCAAGACCGGCGATGGCCTCGACCACGGCCTTGGGCCCCAGCTCGGCCAGGCGGTCGTGCAGGCTGCCGCCGGTGTCGTCGGCGGTGATCGGGGTGCTGACCTTGAGCAGCATCGGCCCGGTGTCCAGGCCCGCTTCCATCTGCATCACGGTGACGCCGCTCTCGGCGTCGCCGGCTTCCACCGCGCGCTGGATCGGCGCCGCGCCGCGCCAGCGCGGCAGCAGCGAGGCGTGGCTGTTGATGCAGCCCAGGCGCGGGATATCCAGCACCACCTGCGGCAGGATCAGGCCATAGGCCACCACCACCATCAGGTCCGGCTTGAGCGCGGCCAGTTCGGCCTGGGCAGCCGGATCGCGCAGGGTCGGCGGCTGCAGCACGGCCAGGCCGTTCTCCACGGCGAGCTGCTTGACCGGGCTGGGCATCAGCTTCTGGCCGCGGCCGGCCGGGCGGTCCGGCTGGGTGTAGACGGCCACCAGCTCGTGGGGGCCGTCCAGCAGGGCCTTGAGGTGCTCGGCGGCAAATTCCGGGGTACCGGCGAAGACGATGCGCAGTGCTTGGCTCATATGGGGCTCACAAAAAACAAAAGGCTTGCCGGGGCAAGCCTTTGGGGATTGGGGGTTACGCCTGTTGCCGGTGCTGCTTTTCCAGCTTCTTGCGGATGCGGTCGCGCTTGAGGTTGGACAGGTAGTCGACGAACAGCTTGCCGTTCAGGTGGTCGCACTCGTGCTGGATGCACACCGCGAGCAGGTCCTCGGCGATTTCCTCGAACGGCTTGCCGTCGCGGCCCAGCGCCTTGATGCGCACGCGCAGGGGGCGATCTACATTTTCGTAGAAGCCGGGCACCGACAGACAGCCTTCCTGGTAAGGGCCTTTCTCTTCGGTCAGCTCTTCCAGCTCGGGGTTGATGAATACGCGCGGCTCGGATTTGTCCTCGGACAGGTCCATCACGATGATCTGCTTGTGCACGTTCACCTGGGTGGCGGCCAGACCGATGCCGGGGGCCTCGTACATGGTCTCGAACATGTCGTCGATCAGCTGGCGAACGCTGTCATCGACCTCCGAGACCGGCTTGGCGATCGTGCGCAGGCGCGGATCGGGAAATTCGAGAATGTTCAGAATGGCCATATGCGTTTGTGATGCACTTGTGGAATAAAGTCAAAATCGACTGCTAATATGCTGAGCAGCATCGAAAAACGGCTGGAAAGCGCGGTAGGGGCGGCTTCCAGGCGTTTCATGTGTACACATAATAAAGGGATTCACCGCATGAGGAAAACACTACTCGCCCTGCTGCTGCTGGCCGCAGGCGGGGTGGCTCAGGCTGCCGTGCAGCTCAAGGAAGGCCATCCGGATCGCTACACCGTAGTGAAGGGCGACACCCTCTGGGACATCTCCGGCAAGTTCCTCAGCAAGCCGTGGAAGTGGCCGGAAATCTGGCACGTGAATCCGCAGATTCAGAACCCGCACCTGATCTATCCGGGTGACGTCCTGAGTCTTACGTACATCGACGGCCAGCCACGCCTGGTGCTCAACCGCGGCGAGTCGCGCGGCACCATCAAGCTGTCGCCGCGGGTACGCAGCACCCCGATCGCCGAAGCGATCCCGACCATTCCGCTGGACAAGATCAACGCCTTCCTGCTCTCCAACCGCATCGTCGACAGCGCCGACGACTTCACCAAGGCCCCCTACGTGGTGGCGGGTGACCAGGAGAGTGTGATCAGCGGCGCCGGCGACCGTGCCTATGCCCGCGGCGAGTCGCTGACCGAAGAGAACAGCTACGGCATCTTCCGCCAGGCCAAGGTCTACACCGATCCGGACACCAACGAAGTGCTCGGCATCGACGCGATGGACGTCGGTGGCGCCAACGTCACTGCGAAGGAAGACGACATCGCCACCCTCGCCCTGACCCGCACCACCCAGGAAGTCCGTCCGGGCGACCGCCTGTTCCCCACCGAGGAACGCGCCATCACCTCGACCTTCATGCCCAGCGAGCCGAGCACGCCGGTCAAGGGCACCATCATCGACGTGCCGCGCGGCGTGACGCAGATCGGCAAGTTCGATGTGGTGACCATCGACAAGGGCTCCCGCGACGGCCTGGCCGAAGGCAACGTGCTGGCGATCTACAAGCTGGGCGAAACCGTGCGTGACCGCGTGACCGATGAAATGGTGAAGATCCCGGACGAGCGCTCGGGCCTGGTGATGGTCTTCCGCACCTACAACCGCCTGAGCTACGGCCTGGTGCTGACCGCCAGCCGTTCGCTGGAAGTGAACGACCGGGTGCAGAACCCCTGAGTTCGCCCCGGCGCCTGAAAACCCCGCTTCGGCGGGGTTTTTTATGGGCGTGTTTCGGAACGGTCCGACTGCGGTGGCGCGCCGCGAACGGCACAGTCAGGCGAACCCTTCCCGTTCGCCGCAAAGGACTGCCGCCATGCCCGTCGATGTCTCTCCCGCCGAATCCGAGGCGCGCCTGCGCCTGCACGCGCTGCCCGAACTGGGCCCCCGACGCTTCCGGCGCTTGATGTCGGCGTTCGGTTCCGCCTCCGCCGCCCTGAGCGCGCCCGCCGCTGCCTGGCGCTCGCTGGGCCTGTCGCAGGCGTCGGCCGAGCAGCGCAGGGAAGCCGGCATCCGCGAGCAGGCCGCCGCCGCGCTGCGCTGGCTGGAGGACCCCAGCCATCACCTGCTGGCCTGGGACGACCCCGCCTACCCCGCCCTGCTGGCCGAGCTGGCGGATGCGCCGCCGCTGTTGTTCGTGGCCGGCGCGGTGGCGTTGCTGGAGCGTCCGCAACTGGCCGTGGTGGGCAGCCGCCGTGCCAGCAAGCCGGGGCTCGACACGGCGCGGGCCTTCGCCCGCAGCCTGGCGGGCGGTGGCTTCGTAATTACCAGCGGCCTGGCGCTGGGCATCGACGGCGCCGCCCACGAAGGCGCACTGGAGGCGGCGGGCGGCACCGTGGCGGTACTCGGCACCGGCATCGAGCACCTTTACCCGCGCCGGCACGTCGGGCTGGCGCGGCGCATCGTCGAACAGGGCGGCGCGCTGGTGTCGGAACTGCCCTTGCAGTGCCCGCCCCAGGCGGCGAACTTCCCTCGCCGCAATCGCATCATCAGCGGTCTGTCGCTGGGCGTGCTGGTGGTGGAGGCCAGCCCCTCCAGCGGTTCGCTGATCACCGCGCGGCTGGCCGTCGAGCAGGGCCGCGAGGTCTATGCGATTCCGGGTTCGATCCATCATCCCGGCGCGCGCGGCTGCCATGAACTGATCCGCCAGGGCGCGACGTTGGTGGAATGTGTCGAGCACATCCTCGAAGGCCTGCGCGGCTGGACCCAGGGCGGGGCGCCGCTGCGGACCGTGGCGGAAGGGCCGCCGCATCCGCTGGTCGACCTGCTGCGGGCCGCGCCGCAGAGCAGCGAGCAACTGGCGCTGGGCAGCGGCCTGGAGCTGCCCGAGGTGCTGGCGGCGTTGACCGAACTGGAGCTGGATGGACGGGTGGCCTGCGAGGCCGGCGTCTGGGTGCATCGTGCCCCCTGAGCACGTAAACTGCCGCGCATTCGCAGATCCGAGGAATTCCCGATGTACAGCAACTGGCGTACCCAGCGCGTGGCCCAGGTCGTCCGCGATGGCGGTGTGATCGCTTATCCGACCGAAGCCGTCTGGGGCCTGGGCTGCGACCCGTGGAACGCCGATGCGGTGTACCGCCTGCTGGCGATCAAGGCCCGTCCGGTGGAGAAGGGCCTGATCCTGGTGGCTGCCGACATCCAGCAGTTCGACTTCCTGCTGGAAGACCTTCCGGAAACCTGGCAGGAGAAGCTCTCCGCCAGTTGGCCCGGCCCGAACACCTGGCTGGTGCCGCACCAGGACCGTCTCCCCGAGTGGGTGACAGGCCAGTTCGAGACCGTTGCCCTGCGCGTCACCGACCATCCGCTGGTGCGCGAGCTGTGCCAGTACACCGGCCCGCTGATCTCCACGTCCGCCAACCCGGCCGGCCGCCCGGCCGCCCGCAGCCGCCTGCGCGTGGAGCAGTACTTCCACGATGAACTGGACGGTGTGCTCGGCGGCGCCCTGGGTGGGCGGCGCAATCCGAGCCTGATTCGCGATCTGCGTACCGGCGAGACCGTGCGTCCTTCGTAAGTCCCATAACGCGGTGCAATGCGGTTCGCGAGCAAGCTCGCTCCTACGAAGAGCGGTACCGGTGCACCCTGTAGGAGCGAGCTTGCTCGCGAACGCTTTCCGGATCAGGGCAGCAGGATGGTTGACCCGGTAGTGCGCCGCGCGGCCAGCTCGGCCTGCGCCTTGGCCGCATCGGCCAGGGCAAAGCGCTGGTTGATCTCCACCTTCACCTTGCCGCTGGTGATCATGCCGAACAGATCGTCGGCCATCGCCTGCAGACGCTCCGGCGTGCTGGCGTAGCCGAACAGCGTCGGCCGGGTGACATAGAGCGAGCCCTTCTGCGAGAGGATGCCCAGGTTCACCCCGTCCACCGGGCCGGAGGCGTTGCCGAAGCTCACCACCAGGCCGCGCTGGGCGGTGCAGTCCAGCGAGGTCAGCCAGGTGTCCTTGCCCACCGAGTCGTAGACCACCGGGCACTTCTTGCCGTCGGTGAGTGCGAGCACGCGCTCGACCACGTTTTCGTGGCTGTAGTCGATGGTTTCCCAGGCGCCGTGGGATTTCGCCAGCTCCGCCTTGGCGGCGGAGCTCACGGTGCCGATCAGGTGCGCGCCGATGGCCTTCGCCCACTGGCAGGCGATCAGCCCGACGCCGCCGGCCGCCGCGTGCCAGAGGATGGTCTGGCCCGGCTGCACGTTATAGGTCTGGCGCAGCAGGTACTGCACGGTCAGGCCCTTGAGCATGACCGCGGCGGCCTGCTCGAAGGTGATCGCATCCGGCAGCTTCACCACGCTGGCCGCGGGCAGCGTGTGCTGCTCGCTGTAGGCGCCGAGCGGGCCGGTGGCGTAGCCGACGCGGTCGCCGACCTTCACGTTGGTCACCGCGCTGCCCACTGCTTCTACCTCGCCGGCGCCTTCGGTGCCGACCCCGGAAGGCAGGCTCGGCGCGGGGTACAGGCCGCTGCGGTAATAGGTGTCGATGAAGTTCAGGCCGATGGCGCGGTTGCGCACCCGCACCTCGTTCGGGCCGGGTTCGGCCGGGGTGTAGTCGACGATTTCGAGGACTTCCGGGCCGCCGGTCTTGGCGAATTGAACACGTTTGGCCATGTCGCTCTCCTGATGGCGCGAGGCGCTGCCTCGCCGGGGAAAAGACTTTCATCCAAGCCGCACGCATGACGGGCGTCAAGACCAGCTTTGCCGGCGGCGATGGTATGCTTGCCCCCGTTTTCGTACCTGAACCCCGCTCCGGCCCGCGCCACGCGTGGCTTTCCCGCTCCAAGGTGATTCTCGTGACCGACCGCATCGAGGCCGTGAAGGCCTACCTGCTCGACCTGCAAGACCGCATCTGCGCCGCACTCGAAGCCGAGGACGGCAGCGCCCGTTTCGTCGAGGACGCCTGGCAGCGGCCAGCGGGCGGCGGTGGTCGGACGCGGGTGATCGGTGACGGCGCGCTGATCGAGAAGGGCGGCGTGAACTTCTCCCACGTGTTCGGCGCCGGCCTGCCGCCGAGCGCCAGCGCGCACCGCCCGGAACTGGCCGGGCGCGGCTTCCAGGCGCTGGGCGTGTCGTTGGTGATCCACCCGACCAACCCCCACGTGCCGACCTCACATGCCAACGTGCGCTTCTTCATCGCCGAGAAGGAAGGCGAGGATGCGGTCTGGTGGTTCGGCGGCGGCTTCGACCTGACGCCCTACTACGCCCACGAGGAAGACTGCGTGCTCTGGCACCAGGTCGCCCGCGACGCCTGCGCGCCCTTCGGCGAGGACGTCTACCCGCGCTACAAGGAGTGGTGCGACCGCTACTTCCACATCAAGCACCGCAACGAGCCGCGCGGTGTCGGCGGCCTGTTCTTCGACGACCTGAACCAGTGGGACTTCGACACCAGCTTCGCCTTCCTGCGTGCCATCGGCGATGCCTACATCGACGCCTACCTGCCCATCGTGCGCAAGCGCAAGGACACCCCCTACACCGAGCAGCAGCGCGAGTTCCAGGCCTTCCGTCGCGGCCGCTACGTCGAGTTCAACCTGGTCTACGACCGCGGCACCCTGTTCGGCCTGCAGTCGGGCGGGCGCACCGAGTCGATCCTCATGTCGCTGCCGCCGCAGGTGCGCTGGGGCTACGACTGGAAACCCGAGCCGGGCAGCGAGGAAGCGCGTCTGACCGAGTATTTCCTCACCGATCGGGACTGGCTGGCCCAGGCCTGACGTTCGTTCCCGAGGCGGTTCGCGAGCAAGCTCGCTCCTACAAAAAGCCTGCGAGCCGGGTCGCTCTTCGTAGGAGCGAGCTTGCTCGCGAACCCGCCTGGCACGACGGCAGAAAAACCGGCAAGCTCTCCGCCCTTCCGATCCTCTCGTCCCAGGACTTTCCATGGACCGCTACTGCGTCTTCGGCAACCCCATCGGCCACAGCAAGTCGCCGCAGATCCACCGTCTGTTCGCCGAGCAGACCGGCCAGGCGCTGAGCTATGACGCGCGGTTGGCGCCGCTGGAGGACTTCGCCGGGAATGCCCGCGAGTTCTTCGCCGAGGGGCTGGGTGGCAACGTCACCGTGCCGTTCAAGGAAGAGGCCTATCGCCTGGCCACCGAGCTGAGCGAACGCGCCCGCCGGGCGGGTGCGGTGAATACCCTGAAGAAGCTCGAAGGCGGCGGTCTGCTGGGCGACAACACCGACGGCGCCGGGCTGACCCGCGACCTCACGGTGAACCACGGCGTCGCCCTGCGCGGCGCGCGCATCCTGGTGCTGGGCGCCGGTGGCGCGGTGCGCGGCATCCTCGAACCCTTCCTCGGCCAGCAGCCGGCCTGCATCGTCATCGCCAACCGCACGGCGGCCAAGGCCGAACAGCTGGCGGAAGCCTTCAAGGACCTGGGCCCGGTGAGCGGTGGCGGTTTCGACCTGCGCGCCGAGCCCTTCGACCTGATCGTCAACGGCACCTCGGCTTCCCTGGCTGGCGAGCTGCCGCCCATCGATCCTTCGCTGATCAAGCCGGGGCATACCGTCTGCTACGACATGATGTACGGCAAGGACGTGACGGCCTTCAACCGCTGGGCCGCCGAACAGGGTGCGGCGCGCTGCATCGACGGGCTGGGCATGCTGGTCGAGCAGGCGGCGGAAGCCTTCCTGCTGTGGCGCGGCGTACGCCCGGATTCGGCGCCGGTGCTGGACGAGTTGCGCCGTCAGCTCAAGGGCTGATTTCGCGCAGGCTCTTGTAGGAGCGAGCTTGCTCGCGAACCAACGCCCAACCGCGACGTCACCCGGAGTATCTGTTCGCGAGCAAGCTCGCTCCTACGAAGATCCGTCAGGCTTTGCGCAGGAGGGTGAGCAACGCAGCAATACCCCTCAATCGTGCCTCACTCCTCGACCAGCAACGTCCCACCCTTCCCCATCTGCTTTTCCAGCTCCGCGCGCACCCGTGGCCGGGCGTTGCGCAGCACCAGGCTGCGGCCTTCGCTGGCGAGGCGGCGGGCTTCCTGCTGGAGCATCTGCGCACCGGCGAAATCGATGAAGTTCACGTGGTGGGCGTCCAGCACCAGGCGTTCGCCACGGCTGTGCTGCATCAGTTTCTGCAGGTAGTCGCAGGCGCCGAAGAAGATCGAGCCTTCGATGCGCAACACTGCCTCGTCCTCCTTCTCCCACTGCTGCACGCGCGGCTGCGAGGTGCGCTTGAGGTAGAAGAACAGCGAGGCCAGCACGCCGGCGTAGATGGCGTTCTGCAGCGGCAGCAGCAGGGTGGCGGCGAGGGTCAGCAGCATCACCAGGGATTCCGCGCGGCTGCCTTTCCACAGTGCGCGCAGGGCCGGGCGATCCACCAGGTTCCAGCAGATCAGCAGGATGCCGGCGGCCATCGCCGGCAGCGGGATATGGGTGATCAGGCCGGCGCCGGCCACTGCCAGCAGCGCGACCCACAGCGCCGAGAAGACTCCGGCCAGCGGCGTGCGCGCCCCGGCATCCTGATTCACTCCGGAGCGGGTGAAGGAGCCGGCGGACAGGGTGCCGGACAGCCACGGCCCGATCAGGTTGGACAGCCCCTGCGCGCGCACTTCCTGGTTGGCGTCCAGCGCCTGGTGCGAGCGCGCCGCCAGGGCGCGGGCAATCGACAGGCTGGTGACCAGCCCGAGCATGCCGCAGGCCACGGCGGCGGGGAGCAACTGGGCGAGGGCGGAGAGGTCGAACGACAATGCGCTGAACGGTGGCAGCGCGCTGCGGAAGGCAGCCACCCTGGCCACCTCGGCAAAGGTCGTCGGCATCGCCCAGACCAGCGCGCCGGCGCCGAACAGGCCGACCAGCAATGCCGGACCGCGCGGCCACAGGCGCTTCACGAGCAGACTCAGCACCAGGCTGAACAGTCCCACCAGCAGCGATGGCCCGTGGAACTGCGGCAGCTTCCACCAGAGCGCGGCAGCGCTGGTCAGCGCCGTCCCCTGCCCCGCTGCACTGATGCCGAGCAGGTAGGGCAACTGGCCGATCACGATCACCAGCGCGGCGCCACAGGTGAAGCCGAGCAGCACCGAGTGCGAGACGAAGTTCACCAGCACGCCGAAGCGCAGCATGCCCAGCAGCCACTGGAACAGCCCGGCGAGGAAGGTCAGCAGCAGCGCGTAGTGGATGAACGGCGCGCTGCCCGGCGGCGCCAGCGGGGCGATGGCGGTGAACAGCACCACCGAGATCGCCGCCGTCGGCCCGCCGACCATGTGCTTCGACGAGCCCCACAGGCAGGCGATCAGCACCGGCAGCATCGCCGCGTAGAGCCCGTATTCCGCCGGCAACCCGGCGATCAACGCGTAGGCCATGGACTGCGGCAGGGCGAGCACCGCGCCGGAGAGGCCGACGCCCAGGTCGCGGCGAAGATCGCGGCCGGTGACCTGGGGTAGCCAGGCGAGGAACGGCAGCAGGCGGATCAGGCGCTCCATCGACGGCCTACAGCCTGGCCTTCACGGCGGCCAGCGCGTCGCCGCCGTCGCGGGTCTTCACGCCTTGCAGCCAGGTGTCGAGGCTCTGCGGGTTGGCCTTGATCCAGGCCTTCACCGCGTCGGGGTTCTTCACGTTGTTCTCCAGCACCTCGGCCATGATGGCGTTCTCCATCGGCAGGTCGAAGGACAGGTTGGCCAGCAGCTTGCCGCTGTTCGGGCACTGCTCGGTGTAGCCATTGCGGGTCACGGTGAACACGCTGCCGGTGCTGCCGAAGTACTTCTCGCCGCCGGTGAGGTACTTCATGTCGACCTTCACGTTCATCGGGTGCGGCGTCCAGCCGAGGAACACCACCCAGCGCTCGCGCTTCACCGCGCGGCCGACCTCGGCGAGCATCGCCTGTTCGCTGGACTCCACCAGCTTCCAGTCGCCCAGGCCGAACTCGTCGCCGTCGATCATCTTCTGGATCGACTGGTTGGCCGGCGCGCCGGAGCCGATGCCGTAGACCTTCCTGTTGAACTGCTCGGCGTGCTGGTCGAGGTCGGCGAAGGTCTTCACCCCGGCGTTCCACACGTAGGTCGGCACGGCCAGGGTGAACTCGGTGCCCTGGAGGTTCTTCGCCAGTTGGGTGACCTGTTTGCTGGCGATGAACTGGTCGTAAAAGCCCTGCTGCGCCGGCATCCAGTTGCCGAGGAAGGCATCCACCTGGCCATCGCGCAGGCCGCCGTAGGTGATGGGCACCGAGAGGGTGTCGATCTTCACGGTGTAGCCCAGGCCTTCGAGCAGGAAGGCGGCCACGCCGTTGGTCACGGCGATGTCGGTCCAGCCCGGATCGGCCAGCTTCACCGTACTGCAGGCTTCATCCTCGGCCCATGCCTGCGAGTTGCCCAGCGCGAGCGCGCCGGCCAGCAATAATGCGGCTGCTTCTTGTGTGGTGAAGCGTCGTACGGTGATTAGCTTCTTCATGCTCCCATCCCCTTCGGCGTGTTGTGGTTGTCGTTACGGTTGCGGATAGCGGGCGCGGCGCTCCAGATCGTCGAGGTCGATGTGGTTGCGCATGTACTGCTGGCTGGCGTCGACCAGGGGCTGGTGATCCCAGCTTTTCAGCGTGCCGTGAGCCAGCGCGTCGGCCACCAGTCGGCGGCGGCGCTGGCTGGCCAGTACTTGCCGGGTGATGGCTGGCACATCCCAGCGCGCGCGGGCTTCACCCAGCAGGTCGCGTACCAGGTTGGCGTGGGCCGGCGACGCCATGAGGTTCCGCAGCTCGCGCGGATCGTTGGCGACGTCGAACAGCAGGCACGGGTCCTGCTCGGAGTAGATGAACTTGAAGTCGCCGCGACGGATCATCATCAGCGGGCTGACGGTGCCTTCGGCGGTGTATTCGCCGATCACTTCGTCGTGGCCGCCGACGCCTTGCAGGTGCGGCAGCAGCGAGCGGCCATCGAGATCGACGCCGGGCTCGACCTGCCCGCCGGCCAGCTCGACGAGGGTCGGCAGCAGGTCGACGGTGGACACCGACTGGCTGACCCGATGCGCGGCGAAACGCTTGGGCGCGTGCACCAGCAGCGGCACGCGGGCGGCCATCTCGAACCAGTGCATCTTGTACCAGAGGCCGCGCTCGCCCAGCATGTCGCCGTGGTCGCCGGAGAACACCACCAGCGTGTCATCGGCCAGGCCGCAATCTTCCAGGGTGCGCAGCAGCGCGCCGATCTGCGCGTCGACATAGCTGCACGCGCCGAAGTAGGCGCGGCGGGCGGCGCGCACCTTCTCTTCGGGCATCTCCTGGCCCCACAGGTCGATCACCTTGAGCAGCCGCCGGGAGTGCGGGTCCTGCTCGTCCTGGGCGATCTGTACCGAGGGCAGCGGGATGTCCTCGTCGCGGTACAGGTCCCAGTACTCGCGCGGAATGGTGTAGGGGTCGTGCGGGTGGGTCATGGACACGGTCAGGCAGAACGGCTGCCCGGCGTGTTCGCGCACGTGGTCATAGAGGTACTGGCGCGCCTTGAACACCACTTCCTCGTCGAAATCCAGCTGGTTGGTGCGCACGCACGGGCCGGCCTGCAGCACCGAAGACATGTTGTGGTACCAGCTCGGGCGTACGTCCGGCTCGTCCCAGTTCACCGCCCAGCCGTAGTCGGCGGGGTAGATGTCGCTGGTCAGGCGTTCCTCGTAGCCATGCAGCTGGTCCGGGCCGCAGAAGTGCATCTTGCCCGACAGCGCGGTGCGGTAGCCGAGGCGGCGCAGGTAGTGCGCGTAGGTGGGGACGTCGGCGGCAAAGTCGGCGGCGTTGTCCCAGGCGCCGATCTTCGTCGGCAACTGGCCGCTCACCAGGGTGAAGCGCGAGGGCGCGCAGAGCGGGCTGTTGCAGTAGGCCGAGTCGAAGACCACGCCTTCACCGGCGAGGCGCGAGAGGTGGGGCAGCTTGATTGGCGACTGGGCGTCGTAGAAGGGCAGGAGCGGCGCGGCCATCTGGTCGGCCATGATGAAGAGAATATTCGGGCGCTGGCGCTTCATGGCGTTGGGTTTATCCTGTTGGCGCTGTTATGGGATGCTGTGCGGTACGAGTCTGTTGGCTGCTGAATTAGGGGTAAAGCGCATGGCGCAGCATGCTTCGGATAACGCCTGCTTATGCGAGAGCAAGCCATGAGCGTGCCGCTGGAACTGCTGCGCGTGTTCGAATCCGCTGCCCGGCTGCTCAGCTTCACCGCTGCGGCCGGCGAGCTGGGTACCACCCAGCCGGCGGTCAGCCAGCAGATCAAGCGCCTGGAGAAACTCCTCGCCGTGCGCCTGTTCGACCGCATCCACCGGGGCATCGCGCTCACCGAAAGTGGACAGGTGCTGCAGCAGCACGTTCAGACCGGTTTGGAGAGCATCGACGCCGGCATCGCCGCGGTCACCGCGAAACATCCCCACGAAGTGCTGCAGGTCGCCACCGATTTCGCCTTCGCCGCGTACTGGCTGATGCCGCGCCTGCCGCGCTTCCGCCAGGCGTATCCTGAGCTGGACGTCGGCCTGATCAGCAGCGACCGCAGCCCGATTGCCCTGCGCAGCGACATCGACGTGGCCATCGCCTTCGGCGACGGGCGCTTCAAGCATGGCGAGGCGTTGCGCCTGTTCAGCGAGGAAGTCTTCCCGGTGTGCAGCCCGCGCCTGCTCGAAGGCCGCGAGCTGCCGCTGTCGCCGCAGGCGCTCAGCGAGCTGCCGCTGCTGCACCTCAAGCCGGAGGCCTCCAGCCGCTGGTTCGACTGGGGCGGCGTATACCGCGCGCTGGGTATCGACGGTGCACCGGCACCGGCCGGGTTGCGCTTCGACAACTACACCCTGCTGGTGCAGGCGGCCATCGCCGGGCAGGGCGTGGCCATCGGCTGGCGGCACCTGGTCGACGAACTGCTGGAACAGGGGTTACTGTGCCGGCCCCTCGCCGGATCGCTGCAATCGCGCTTCGGCTATTACGCCGTGCTGCCCGAGCGCAAGCGGCGGATGCGCCTGGTGCAGCGTTTCGTCGACTGGCTGCAGGCGGAACTGGAGCAGGACCGATGACTGATACCGCGATCAAGGACTTCCATGCCCACGTCTATTTCGACGCGAGCAGCATCGAGCGCGCCCGCGCGCTGTGCGAGGAGGCGGCGCGCCGCTTCGGCGCGAAGATGGGCCGCGTCCACGAACGGCCGGTCGGCCCGCACCCGGACTGGAGCTGCCAGTTGGCCTTCGACAACGCCACCTTCGCCACCCTGGTGCCCTGGCTGGCGCTGAACCGCGACGGCCTGGCGATCCTAGTCCACCCCAATACCGGCAACGATCTGCGCGATCACCGCGACTACGCCATGTGGCTGGGCGAAGTGCGGCCGCTGGACCTCTCGCAGTTCACGAGCTGACACTTTTTTGCATTCGATAATAATTCTCGATTCGGTGTATGCTGCCCGCCCTTCGCATCGGCTCGACAGACATTGGCCGGTTTTTCGGGGTATTTCGGCCATCATGCGGCGCTTCGCCTCCTCCTCCCTGCTGCAGAGCTTCCAGGCGCACTACGCGGACCTGATGCGCTTCCTCGCCCGCAGGCTGGGGGACCACCAGCGCGCCGCCGACGTCGCCCAGGACACCTGGCTGCGCCTGGCCGACCACCCCGCCGAAGCCGAGGTGCAGGACCCGCGCGCCTACCTGTTCCGCGTCGCCGGCAACATCGCCATCGACAACCTGCGCCGCGAGGGCCGGCTGGCGGAGCTGCACGTCGACGAAACTGCCGCCAACGACCTGAGCGATCCCGCATCCGGGCTGGAGCACCGCCTGCTCGCCCATGAGGCGCTGGAGCATCTGGACGCCGCCCTCGACCAGTTGCCGGCGAACGCCCGCGAGGCGCTGCTGATGAACCGCCTCGACGGCCTCACCCACGCGCAGATCGCCCTGCGCCTGGGCGTGTCCGAGAGCATGGTGGGCAAGTACATCGTCCAGGCCATGCGCCATTGCCGTGACTGGGCGCAGCGCCAGGAGGGCACGCCATGAGCCGCGTGGACCTTTCGGACGAGGCCATCGAGCGCCTGGTGCAGCTGCATTCGGGCAGCGCCGGCCCCGCCGAGCGCATGGATTTCCTGCGCTGGCGCGGGCAGAGCGCCGAGCACGAACGCGCCGCCTGCGAGGCCGAAGCCCTGTGGGGTGCGCTGCCGGAAACGCGCAGTGCTGAAAGCTATCGCCAGCGCGCGCGGCGTCCCCGTCGCCTGCTGGCGCTGGCGGCGGCTGCGTGCGTTGCCGCTATCGCGGTGACGCTCGCCCTGCCCGAGCCGCTGGCCGGGCTGTATGCCGATTACGCCACCCGCACCGGCGAGCGGCGGATGCTGGAGCTGGCCGACGGCAGCCGCGTGTGGCTCAACAGCGACAGTGCGCTGTCGGTGGACTTCAGCCCGCAGCAGCGGCGCCTGCGCCTGCATGGCGGCGAGGCGTTGTTCGAGGTGGCCAAGGACCCGGCACGGCCGTTCATCGTCGAAGCCAGGGGCGGCGAAGTGCGCGCCGTGGGTACGCGCTTCGATGTCGACAGCCGCGGGCCGCAGGTGCGCGTGGACGTGACCGAGGGCATCGTGCAGGTGAACAGCGCCGGCAGCGAGCCGGTGCGTTTGTCCGCTGGCGAGCGCCTGAGCTATCAAGAGAGCGCCGCGCCCGAGCCGGTGCAGTCGCTGGACCTGTCCAGCGCCAGCGCCTGGCAGCGCGGCAAGCTGATCTTCAACCAGCGCCCGCTGGGCGAAGTCCTCGATGAACTGGAGCGCTACGTCCCCGGCCGCATCGTGCTGACCGACAGCGCGCTGCGCCAGCACAAGGTCAGCGGCGTGTTCGACCTGCAGGATCCCGGCGCTCTGCTCAAGACCCTGGAGCGGTTGCAGCCGGTGACCGTCACCCATATTCCCTGGCTGGTGCTGATTCGCCCCGCGCCAAAGCTGGATAGCTCTTCGTAGGAGCGAGCTTGCTCGCGAACCGCCGCCCAACTCCTGAGCGGCCGGGAAATCCGTTCGCGAGCAAGCTCGCTCCTACAAGGGACCTCTGCCCTGTGCCGGTGGAGCCGTAGGGCGAATAACGCCCCCGGCGTTATTCGCCCTACGAAAGCGATTCCCGCCCTCTCACACAAGAAAATGAAAATTTTTTGCATTTGCCACTGCAAGGTTTGCCTGGCCGTTTCGTCGTAGGCAGGAACGCGAAGAATTCTCACTACGCGACCCTGCCCACACAAGAACGGATTTCACCCGCATGCATTACCGTCCTTCCCCGCTGCACCGCGCGCTGTTGCTGGCTTCCCTGCTCGGCGCCGCGCCCCTGGCCCATGCGGCCGGCTCCGCCGCCGTCGAGCTGCACATCGCCCCGCGCAGCCTGGACAGCGCGCTGACCCAGTTCGCCGATCAGGCCGGGCTGCACCTGCTGTTCAACTCCGAGGACATCCAGGGCCTGCAGAGCGAAGGGCTGGACGGTACCTACAGCACCGAGGAAGCGCTCAACCAGCTGCTCTCCGGCAGCGGCGTGAGCTGGCGTTTCACCGACGAGCGCACCGTGCTGCTCAAGCGCGAGCAGGACGATTCCGCCGCCTTGAGCCTGGCGCCGATGCAGATCAGCGTGGCGGCGCGTACGCCCACCGAGATCAGCTCGATTCCCGGCACCGTCTGGGTCGTCGAGCAGACCCAGCTGCGCGAGCAATTGGATACCGGCGTGAGCCTGAAGGAGGCCGTGGGCAAGCTGGTGCCCGGCCTCGACCTGGCGCCCGAGGGCCGCACCAACTACGGCCAGAACATGCGCGGGCGCAACGTGCTGGTGATGATCGACGGCGTCAGCCAGAACAGCTCGCGCGGCCTGTCGCGCCAGTTCGACAGCATCTCGCCGTTCAACGTCGAGCGCATCGAAGTGCTCTCCGGCGCCAGCGCCATCTACGGCGGCGGCGCCACCGGCGGCATCATCAACATCATCACCAAGAAGGGCGCGGCCGGCGATGCGCGCTTCGAGACGCAACTGGGTGCCAGCAGCGGCTTCAACAACAGCGACGACCTCTCCACCCGCGCCGCACAGTCCATCAGCGGCGGCAACGATCGCGTGGTCGGCCGCCTGGGCGTGTCGGCGGAGAAGAACGAGGCTTTCTACGACGGCGCCGGCAACCAGATCTTCATCGACAACACCCAGACCGACCTGCAGTACAACCGCACCGTCGACGTGATGGGCAACCTCACCGCGCAGTTCACCGACGAGCAGAGCCTCGACCTGCTGGCGCAGTACTACGACTCGGGCAACGACGGCAGCACCGGCATCTACTTTCCCAACCTGAAGTACCAGGCGCCGTCGGACCTGGAGGATGCGCAGATCCGCAGCGGCATGGACACCGACCTCGAGCCGCGCACCCGCCGCGTGCTGCTCAACGCCAACTACCACCACAGCAACCTGCTGGACCAGGACTTCTACCTGCAGGCTTACTACCGCAAGGAAGACGACAACTTCTATCCCTTCCCCTACTACAACCCCGGCAAGCCAACCGGCTCCAAGGGCGTGTACTTCGCCGCCTCGCAGCAGAACTTCGAGGTCAGCGGCCTGAAGGGCCTCTTCAGCAAGCAGTGGGATTCGCTGAAGTTCACCTACGGCGTGGACTTCGACCACGAGCGCTTCAACGCCGAGCAGAAGGTCTTCGACCAGCGGCTGTCCTCCGAGAGCGGCGGCCTGGACCTGGAAACCGCCAGCAGCGCGCCGCGCTACCCCAGCTACATCGTCGACGGCCTGTCGGTGTACGGCCAACTGGACTGGAAGGTGACCGACCACCTGACCATTTCCGGCGGCGCGCGCCACCAGAAGATGGACGTCGAGGTGGACGACTTCAAAGGCGTGCCCGGCGGCAGCAACGACTACCAGGTCAACCTGTTCAACCTCGGCGCGATCTACGACTTCAGCAATGGCCACCAGGTCTGGACCAACTACAGCGAAGGCTTCGACCTGCCCGACCCGGCCAAGTACTACGGCAAGCCCGGCCTGTCGGTGGACGACAACCCGCTGGCCGGCATCAAGAGCCGCCAGGTCGAGACCGGCTGGCGCTACAGCGACCTGCAGTGGCAGGCTCAGGCGGCGGTCTATTACATCTGGTCGGACAAGATCATCACCACCGACCAGGCGACCCTGACCATCGACGTGCAGGACCAGAAGAGCCGCGACTTCGGCTTCGAGGGCGCGGTCACCCGCTACTTCGAGAATGGCTGGCAGGGCGGCACCACGCTGCACCTGGTGCGTTCGGAAGAGGAAGATGCCGACGGCGACTGGATCAAGCGCGATGCGCGCTATGCGTCGCTGTCCAAATTCACCGCCTTCGTTGGCTGGGGCGATGGCGAGCGCAGTGCCCGCCTGCAGGCCCAGCACGCGTTCAACCTGAAGGATGATGCGGACCACGAGATCGACGGCTACACCACCTTCGACCTGATGGGCGAGCAGAAGACCGGTTTCGGCACCTTCAGCGCCGGTATCCAGAACCTGCTGGACAAGCAGTACAGCACCGTCTGGGGCCAGCGCGCCGCGCTGTTCTATTCGCCGACCTACGGGCCGGCCTACCTCTACGACTACCAGGGCCGCGGGCGTACCTTCACCCTGGGCTGGAGCCTGGAGTATTGAGGAGCTGAAAAGATTCAGGCCACCTTTCCGGTGGCCTGATCGAGGGTTTCCACTATGCCGCCGCCAAGGCTTCGGCAGTGGCACAAGAGCACTTCGCCGAGCAGCTGCAACGAGGGCTCGGCGAAGTAGTCCAGCAGCGCCTCCTCGTCCTTCCAACTGCCCTGCAGCAGCCACGGCTGGCCGTTCTCCCGGACGACCAGCTGGCAGCGCAGGCACCCCGGCGCGCGGCGTGCGCCGTCGACCAGGTTGTCGATCAGGGCGCCCAGTTCCGCCTCGTGCCCCAGCCGGGGGTGGATCTGCAATTCGTGTTCGATGGGGGTTTGCCAGTGCATGTCCTGCCCTCCGCATTACGCCGAAGAAGTCCGGGGTGGCTCCTCGGACGACTGACAGGAAGATTACGGCCTGGCCAGGGCCGGACGTTATCCGGATGCTGCCGCCTTCTTGCCTGATCCTGCGTAACATTCGCCGTGTTCTGAAACAGGGTGTTTCCAGCCCCTGCACCGCCACGGTGCGCGAGCCGAAGCCGGCGTGGCTTGTCCATTCCTGCCGATTGCTTGCCTGATCCTCCAGCGGCTGCCTTACTGTCACACTCGCGCGGGCGTCGCGGGCGTAAGCTGCGAGCGCCGCCACTGGAGGTCCCGCATGTCCCAGCCCTACGATCCCGTCGCCGCCGGCCGCCAGGAGCTGGCCGACATCATCCAGCGCCACTGCCAGGCTGAAGGCGTCTTCGAAACCGCCGTCGATTCGCTGCTGCTGGCGCGCAGCGATTGTCCCAGCGAGGGGCGGATGCCGACCCTCTACCGCCCTGCCCTGTGCGTCATCGCCCAGGGCAGCAAGGAAATTCGCCTGGGCAGCGAGGTGTACCGCTACGACGAGCTCAACCTGCTGGTGGTGTCGGTGACCCTGCCGGTGTCCGGCCAGGTGATCGAGGCCTCGGAAGAAAAGCCCTACCTGTCGATCCGCCTGGACATCGACCCGGGCGAACTCACCCGGCTGATCGCCGAAGCGGGCCTTGCCGGCAGCACGCCACGGCCGGCCGGCCGCGGCATCTACCTGCAACGCGTGGATTGCACCGTGCTCGACGCCCTGCTGCGGCTCATGCGCCTGCTCGACACGCCGCGCGATATCCCGATGCTGGCGCCGCTGTTCGTCCGTGAAATCCTATACCGCCTGCTGCGTGGCCCCCAGGGCCATCTGCTGCACGACCTGGCGATGACCGACAGCCAGACCCACCGCGTCACCCGCGCCATCGAATGGCTCAACCGCAACTACGACAAGTCACTGCGCATCGAGGAACTGGCCCGCGAGGTGAACCTCAGCGTGTCCACCCTGCACCACCGCTTCAAGGAAGTGACCGCGCTGAGCCCGCTGCAGTACCAGAAGCAATTGCGCCTGCAGGAGGCGCGGCGGCTGATGCTGTCGGAGGGGCTGGAAGTGGCGGTGGCCGGGCACCGCGTGGGCTATGAGAGCCCTTCGCAGTTCAGTCGCGAATACAGCCGCCTGTTCGGTGCGCCGCCACTGCGCGACCTGGCGAGCCTGCGCGGGGCGCTGGGCAGCGAGGCCGTGCCGGCCTGAATTTGTAGGAGCGAGCTTGCTCGCGAAAAGTTTTTTCGCCGGCAGCTCCGGTGCTGGGTGGGTTCGCGAGCAAGCTCGCTCCTACAGGGGGTTGGCTATCCGGCAGATGCCAGGCCGCGGCATCAGCGCTGGTAAAGCTCCAGCGGCAGGTCGTCCGGGTCGGCGAAGAAGGTGAAGCGCTTGCCGGTCAGCTCATCAGTGCGGATCGCTTCGCAGGCCACGCCGTGGCTCTGCAGGTGGGCCACGGCGCTGTCCAGGTCATCCACGGCGAAGGCGAGGTGGCGCAGCCCCTGCGCCTCGGGGTAGGACGGCCGCGGCGGCGCGCCGGGAAAGGAGAACAGCTCCAGTTGCGCATCGCCCAGCGCCAGGTCGAGCTTCCAGGAGTTGCGCGCTTCGCGGTAGGTCTCGGCGATCACCCGCAGGCCCAGCACCTCGGTGTAGAAGTGCCTGGAACGTGGGTAATCCGAGCAGATCAGGGCGATGTGGTGGACGCTGTGCAGCAGGGGCATGGTGGTCGGCTTCCGAGGGTGGTCGGTCGGGTCTATCCTGCCAGCGGTACTGCATGGGTCAATGCGGGCTGTGTGAATCTGTCGGCTGGAGTGTAGGCATTGTGCCTGCTAGCATCGCGCCGCCCACCTGAACGGTCGACAGGATGTCCCCGTACGGCCGCACACGAAAGGAAGCCCCATGAAGAAGACCGCCCTGGCCATCGCCATCCCCCTGGCCGTCGTCGGCATTGCCGTTGCCGGCGCCTGGTACACCGGCTCGCGCGTCGAGCAGGAAGTCACCCGTGGCATCGAACAGGCCAACACCCTCCTCCAGGCCGACGCGCCCGACCTGGGCATGACCGTCGCCCTGCTCGGTATGGAGCGCGGCCTGCTCTCCAGCAGCGCGCGCTACCAGGTGACCATCACCGGCGACGAAGGCGAGGCGCCCACCACCCTGGTGTTCACCGACCGCCTCGAGCACGGCCCGTTCCCGCTGTCGCGCCTGGCCGCCGGCAAGCTGGCGCCGGTCATGGCGCAGAGTCATTTCGCCCTGGAGCAGAACGATTCCAGCGCGCCGCTGTTCGCCGCCGCCGGCGGCAAGACGCCGATCAGCGGCGAGTTGGCCATTCATTACGACCAGCGGCAGGACGGCGTCTTCGAGAGCGCCGCCCTGCAGTTCGCCCAGGACGGTGAAAGCCTGCGCGTCTCGCCGGCCAAGGTGAACTTCAGTGTGTCCGGCGACCGCAAGGACGTGCGCGCCGACGGCCGGATGGCCGAGGCCGACCTGGTGTTCTTCGACCCGCAGAGCGGCCAGCCGGTGCAGGTTCAACTGCGCGACCTGGATATCGCGGGCGACAAGAGGGAAAACGCCAACGGCTTCGCCCTCGGCCCCAGCTCGGTCAGCCTCAGGAGCCTGCGCGTGAAGGCACCGGGCAGCCCGGAGGTGGAGCTGCGCCAGACCGTTGGCGAGGAAGTGCTCACGCAGGGCGAGAAGGGCCTGGACCAGACGCTGTCCTACCGCGTCGGCCAATTGCTGGTGCAGGGGCAGGAAGTCGGCGGCCTGAAGCTCGACACCAGCCTGCGCAACCTGGACGAAGGCACCCTCCAGTCCATCAAGGAAACCTACAGCCAGTACGGCATGAGCAGCGTCGGCGATACCGGGGAACTGACCCCGGAGCAGGAGGCCGCGCTCAAGGGCCAGTTCCTGCGCCTGCTCGACAGTTCGCCGAAGCTGGCGCTGGATGAGCTGTCGCTGCAGACCGCCAACGGCGTGGCGAAGGTCTCCGTCGCCGTGGACCTGCGCAAGCCCGACCAGAGCGCCCGGACGCCGGACGAGATCGCCCGCAGCGTGCTGGCGTCGCTGACGGCCAACCTGAAGGTGGACAAGGCGGTGATCGGCGATGTCGTCGCGTTGCAGGCTGCGCTGGGCGGTGAGGACGCCGGCGGTATCGACCCGGTGGCGCTCAAGCAGCAGACTGACGCCATGACCGACCTGTTCAGCGGCATGGCGTTGCAATCGGAGTGGGCGGTACTGGACGGCAACAGCCTGAGCAGCTCGCTGGCCTATGCCGACGACAAGGTGAAGTTCAACGGCAAGGACATGACCTCCCAGGAGTTCGTCGCCTTTGCCGTGGGCTCCGCGCAGGGGCTGGGGCTGGGCGCTGGGGCTGCCGCTGGCGCGGAAGAAGAGCCGCAGGAAGAGAGCGTGGAGTAAGCCTCGCCTGAAACGAAAAAGCCCCGGCATTCGCCGGGCTTTTTGCCGGGTGCGGACCTTGTAGGAGCGAGCTTGCTCGCGAACAGAGTTGCCCGGCAGTTCCGTGGCTGGGCGGGTTCGCGAGCAAGCTCGCTCCTACGGTAGAGCCGCAATCAGCGAGCGTTGCGGACGCCGTCGGCCAGTTCGCGGCACAGGCCGAGCACGCCTTGCACAGCAGCGGCGGAGCTTTCCGCGTTGGCGATCTTGTCCACCAGCGCCGAGCCCACCACCACGCCGTCGGCGAGACGCGCGATGCTTGCCGCATGCTCCGGGGTGCGGATGCCGAAGCCGATGGAGACCGGCAGGTCGGTGTGGCGACGCAGGCGCGCCACGGCTTCCTCGACGTGGTCCAGGGTCGCCGCGCCCGCGCCGGTCACGCCGGCCACCGAGACGTAGTAGACGAAGCCCGAGCTGCCGTTGAGCACGGTCGGCAGGCGCTGATCATCGGTGGTCGGGGTGGTCAGGCGGATGAAGTCCAGGCCGGCGGCCTGGGCCGGGTCGCAGAGGTCTTCGTTGTGCTCCGGCGGCAGGTCCACCACGATCAGGCCGTCGACGCCGGCCTCTTTCGCGTCGGCGATGAACTTGTCCACGCCGTAGTAGTGGATCGGGTTGAAGTAGCCCATCAGCACCAGCGGCGTGGTGCTGTTGTCCTGGCGGAATTCGCGGACCATCTTCAGCGTCTTGACCAGGTTCTGGCCGTTGCCCAGGGCGCGGATGTTGGCCAGCTGGATCGCCGGGCCGTCGGCCATCGGGTCGGTGAACGGCATGCCCAGCTCGATCACGTCGGCGCCGGCTTCGGGCAGGCCCTTGAGAATGTCCAGCGAGGTCGAGTAGCCCGGATCGCCAGCGGTGATGAAGGTCACCAGGGCGGCGCGGTTCTGTTCCTTGAGTTCGGCGAAGCGGGTCTGCAGGCGGCTCATGCTTGCGGCTCCTGTTGCATGTGGTGCATGACGGTCTGCATGTCCTTGTCGCCACGACCGGACAGGTTCACCACCATGATGTGGTCCTTGGGCAGGTTCGGCGCGCGCTTGAAGACCTCGGCCAGCGCGTGGGAGGACTCCAGCGCGGGAATGATGCCTTCCAGGCGGCAGCACTGGTGGAAGGCTTCCAGCGCCTCGTGGTCGGTGATCGAGGTGTACTCGACGCGACCGATGTCGTGCAGCCAGGCGTGTTCCGGGCCGATGCCGGGGTAGTCCAGGCCGGCGGAGATGGAGTGCGCGTCGATGATCTGGCCGTCTTCGTCCTGCAGCAGGAAGGTGCGGTTGCCGTGCAGCACGCCCGGCACGCCGCCGTTCAGGCTGGCCGCGTGCTTGCCGGTCTCGATGCCGTGGCCGGCGGCTTCGACGCCGATGATCTGCACGCTGGCGTCATCGAGGAACGGGTGGAACAGGCCCATGGCGTTGGAGCCGCCGCCGATGCAGGCGACCAGCGAATCGGGCAGGCGCCCTTCCTTCTCGGCCAGCTGTTCGCGGGTTTCCTTGCCGATGACGGCCTGGAAGTCGCGGACCATCGCCGGGTACGGGTGCGGGCCGGCCACGGTGCCGATCAGGTAGAAGGTGTTGTGCACGTTGGTGACCCAGTCGCGCAGCGCTTCGTTCATCGCGTCCTTCAGGGTGCCGGTGCCGGCGGTGACCGGGATCACCTCGGCACCCAGCAGCTTCATGCGGAACACGTTGGCCTGCTGGCGATCGATGTCGGTGGTGCCCATGAAGATTACGCATTCCATGCCGAAGCGCGCGGCCACGGTGGCGGTCGCCACGCCGTGCATGCCG
Source organism: Pseudomonas sp. MT3 (assembly GCF_054720805.1). NCBI lineage: Bacteria > Pseudomonadati > Pseudomonadota > Gammaproteobacteria > Pseudomonadales > Pseudomonadaceae > Pseudomonas > Pseudomonas sp. MT3. The sequence goes on along the minus strand of NZ_JBTVPY010000016.1, from coordinate 14,184 downwards.
GCGCCGGTCTCGGCGATGATGCGTTTCTTGCCCATGCGCTTGGCCAGCAGGATCTGGCCGATGCAGTTGTTGATCTTGTGCGCGCCGGTGTGGTTCAGCTCTTCGCGCTTCAGGTAGATCTTCGCGCCGCCGCAGTGCTCGGTCAGGCGCTCGGCGAAGTACAGCGGGCTCGGACGGCCGACGTAGTCGCTCTGGAAGTAGGCGAGCTCCTGCTGGAACTGCGGATCTTCCTTGGCCTTCTCGTACTCGCGGGCCAGGTCGTGGATCAGCGGCATCAGGGTCTCGGCGACGTACTGGCCGCCGAAGTGGCCGAACAGGCCCTTGGCGTCTGGACCGGTGCGCAGTGTGGACATGGGAAGGCTCCTTGGGTGTCGTGGCGCAGGGCGCCCGATGGGCGCGGTCGCGGGCATGGCCCGCTCCTGTAGATGCTGCTCAGGATACGGCTGTGTGATGACGGGGAAAAGCGATAAGATCGCCACAACCTGTCAGAAAAACTCACGGATAGAACGCCATGAGCCGAGACCTTCCGCCACTCAATGCCCTGCGCGCCTTCGAGGCGGCCGCGCGTCTACGTGGCGTGAGTCCGGCGGCCGACGAGCTGAATGTCACCCACGGCGCGGTAAGCCGGCAGGTGCGGCAGTTGGAGGAGGCACTGGGCGTCACCCTCTTCGTCAAGGACGGACGTGGCGTAAAACTCACCGATGCCGGCCAGCGCCTGAGCGAGGTTGCCAGCGACTCGTTCGAGCGCCTGCGCAACGTCTGCGCCGAGCTGCAGCGCCAGGCCGACGGCAACGCGCCCTTCGTGCTCGGTTGTCCGGGCAGTCTGCTGGCGCGCTGGTTCATCCCCCGGCTGGACCGGCTGAACCGTGACCTGCCCGGCCTGCGCCTGCAATTGTCGGCCAGCGAGGGCGAACTCGACCCGCGCCGCGCCGGCCTCGACGCCACCCTGTACTTCGCCGAACCGCCCTGGCCGGCCGACATGCAGGTGCACGAACTGGCGGTGGAGCGCGTCGGCCCGGTGCTCAGCCCGCGCTACGCGCGTTTCGCCGAACTCTGTGCGGCGCCCGCCACCGTCCTGCTCGGCGAGTCGCTGCTGTACACCGCCTCGCGCCCGCAGGCCTGGCCGGCGTGGGCGACCAACAGCGGCCTGGATGCCGGCGCGCTGCGGCTCGGGCAGGGCTTCGAGCACCTCTACTACCTGCTGGAGGCGGCGGTGGCCGGTCTGGGAGTGGCCATCGCGCCGCAGCAGGTGGTGGCCGACGACCTCGCTGCCGGCCGTCTGGCCGCGCCCTGGGGTTTCGTCGAAACCCGCGCGCGGCTGGCGCTGTGGGTACCCGCGCGACTGCCGGACCGGCGTGCCGTGCAATTGGCGGACTGGCTGCGGGGCGAGCTGAACGTCTGAGGCGAAAGTCTGAACCGGACGCGTTTGCCCTGAGTCCACCCCTCTACTAGTGTCCTAGGAGGCGCTGGCACTCTGCCTGTGCGGCGCGGCGAACGAAGGAGAGCGGGCATGTCGAACCATCACACCTACAAGAAGATCGAGCTGGTCGGTTCCTCGCGCACCAGCATCGAGGACGCCATCAACAACGCCCTGGCCGAAGCGTCCAAGAGCATCAAGCACCTGGACTGGTTCGAGGTGCTGGAAACCCGTGGGCATATCGAGAACGGCGCGGTCGGCCACTACCAGGTGACCATCAAGGTCGGTTTCCGGATCACCGACAGCTAAGGGTCGGCGGCCACCTCGAGCGACCCTCGGACGTTTGTCATGCGCGCCTGCGATGCTCGCGGCGCGCCGTGAGCGGTGCACCGGGCCTGCCCGGTTTTCGGCCCGGCTGGGCCTTTTCCTGAGCATGACGAGGGAGCGTTAACGATGAAGAAGTTTCTGTTGGCCGTGGGGGTCTTCGCGCTGGCGGGCAATGTCCTGGCTGCCGGCAAGCCGTGCGAAGAGCTGAAGGCGGAGATCGACGCGAAGCTCAAGGCCAAGGGCGTCGCCTCGTTCACCCTGGAGATCGTCGACAAGGGCACTGCCACCGACAAGAAGGTCGTGGGCACCTGCGACGGCGGTACCAAGGAAATCGTCTACTCGAAGTAAGCGCTTCGCAGCGGATGACCCGGCCGGGAGCCCGCAAGGGCCCCGGCCTTTTTCATGCCGGGGGAGAACCGGGCTGGGCACTCTGCCGTCCGGAGGCGGTCCACCGTTAGGATAGGGTGCCCCGCATGGGGGTATGACGAGGGACGGCGATGACGATGAAATGGACCGTGGCGACAAGCGTTGCGTTGCTGCTGGCGGCGCCGGTGGGCTGGGCGGCGCCCAAGCCGTGCGAGGAGCTCAAGGCGGAGATCGAGGCCAAGATCCAGGCCGCCGGGGTGACGTCCTACACCCTGGAGATCGTGGACAAGTCCGAGGTGAAGGACCCGAACATGGTGGTCGGCACCTGCGATAACGGCAAGCGGCGGATCATCTACCAGAAGAACGACAGCTGACGAATGCCGGATCGCTTTTCCTTGCAGGAGCGAGCTTGCTCGCGAACGGAATGAGCCGGCCACGCCAGCGCTGGCAGGGTTCGCGAGCAAGCTCGCTCCTACAGGTGTATCGGTATGGGGCCGCGAGGGGGCGGCAGTACGAGTCGTCCCCGAGAGCCTTCCGATCTTCCCTCAGAACAACCCGCAGCTCACCGGCCCCTGGAAATCCGTCTTCGCCAGCAGCGTTCCGCCGGCGTCGGTCAGCAGCGCCAGGGCGCTGCGCAGTTGCGGCCGCAGCTCCAGCTGATAGCGCTGGCCGGCGGCGAACTGGTCGTAGACCACCTTGACCCGGCAGGTCAGCTCCGACGGGTCGCTCAGCGCGCCCATGCCGCCGCCGCTGGGCACTTCGTACTGGAAGCGCACCAGCAGCTCGTGCCGTCCCGGGCTCACCTGGAAATAGCGGCCGTCATTGACCGACTTGCCGTCCAGGCGCTCAGCCATCAGAGTCTTGCCGGGCGTGGTGTAGAGATCGACCCAGGCCATCTGCGGGTCGTGGGCGGGCAGCGGGCCGGCGCAGCCGCCCAGCAGGGCGAGCGCGAAGAGCAGACACAGGCGCATGAGGGTTCACCGTGGCGAAAGGATCCATAGCCACAGCATAACCCCGCGCCGGCTCGCTGCCGTCAGGCGCGATCGCAACCGCGTTCGCGGCCCCGCGCGATTTCGTTGGATTGCGCGTCGTACAGCTTGGCCCACGGGCGGAAACCGATGCTGCCGGTTTCCAGGCGATAGCGCTGGCCGGCGGCGAAGTCCTTGTACCTCACCGTCATCTCGCAATCGCGCCAGAGGGCTTCGTTCACCGGGCCGATATCCACCGGCTCGACCTGGAACTGGAAGCGCACGCGCAGCTCATGCTGCCCCGGATCGACCTCGAAGTAGCGCGAGCTGGGCCACTCCTTGTCATCCACCTTCATGGCGGCAAGATCGCTCTGGCTGTTGGTGTCCAGATCGATCCACGCGCGGTTCGGGTCGGGTTGTGGCATCAGCAGGGAGCAGCCGCTCAGGGCGAGCAGGCTGATGGCTGTGAGAACGGCGCGCATCGGGGGGACTCCTGGGGTAGTTTGCGTCGTGCCAGCGGGCGGACCAGGCGCTGTGCTATGTTCCGCGCATGCCCTTCCGCCTTCTTATCCCGACACTCGACCGCCGCCTGTGCCGCTGGGTTCCCTGCCTGGCGATCTGGGCGCTGAGCGGTTGTTCCACGGTGGGCTATTACGGGCAACTGGCCGACGGGCAACTGCGCCTGCTGGCCGCCCGCGAACCGGTGTCCGAGGTGGTGTCCGACCCTGCCCGCGACCCTGCCCTGCGCCAGCGCCTGGAGCTGTCCCAGCAGGCGCGCGCCTTCGCCAGCGCCGAGCTGGGCCTGCCGGACAACCAGAGCTACCGCCTCTACGCGGATATCCACCGGCCCAATGTGGTGTGGAACGTCTTCGCCACCCCGGAGCTGTCGCTGCAGCCGCTGACCCACTGCTTCCCCATCGCCGGCTGCGTGGCCTACCGCGGCTACTACGGCGAGGCGGGCGCGCAGGCCGAGGCGAAGCGCCTGAAGGAGGATGGGCTGGACGTCTACGTCGGTGGCGTGGAGGCCTACTCGACCCTCGGCTGGTTCAACGACCCGATCCTCAGCAGCATGCTGCGCTGGGGCGACCAGCGCCTGGCGGAAACCCTTTTCCACGAGCTGGCGCACCAGAAGTTCTACCTGCCCGGCGACACGGCCTTCAACGAATCCTTCGCCTCCTTCGTCGAAGCCGAGGGCGGCCGTCGCTGGCGCAGCGCGCGCGGCCTGGCGGATGAGGCGCCGCTGCTGGCCGAGCAACGCAAGCGCTTCACCCAACTGGTGCTCGATACCCGTGAGCGGCTGCAGACCCTCTACGCCAGCCCGCGCAGCGATGCCGAGAAACGTGCCGGGAAGGCGGCCGAGTTCGAGCGCCTGCGCCGCGAGTACCGCGAGCTGTGCGACCGCGACTGGGGCGGCAAGGCGCCCTTCGACGCCTGGATCAACGGCCCGCTGAACAACGCCAAGCTGCTGCCCTTCGGCCTCTACGACCAGTGGGTGCCCGCCTTTGCCACGCTGTTCGCCCAGGTCGGCGGCAACTGGCCGGCGTTCTATGCGCGGGTGGAGAAGCTCGGGGCGATGCCACAGGCGCAGCGCACGGCGGCGCTGGAGAAGCTGCTGGCGGGGCAGCGCGTGGCGTTCTGACGACGCCGCCGCTTTTCGTAGGAGCGAACTCGCTCGCGAACGGACTGCCCGGCAGCTCCAGTGTTGGGCGGTTCGCGAGCAAGCTCGCTCCTACAGGCCGCCGCCGGCGTCGATTTCGGGCATCGTTCCCACGGAATCACTCCGCCCGATCGGGACTGTGCAGCGGCAAATCCAACTGTACCCGTCGACGCAGCCAGGGGCTTGGCCGGTAGCGCGCTTCGCCGTAGCAGGCCTGCAGGCCCTGGAGAATGGTGAGGATGCGCGCCGCACCGTAGTGCTCGCCGAAGGCCAGCGGGCCGAAGGGATACCCCAGCGCCAGTTGCACCGCGCGGTCCAGCGTCACCGGGCTGGCGATGCCGCGCTGGGCGATCTCGCAACCGAGGTTGACGATCCCGGCGATCAACCGCTGGCTGATGAAGCCGGGCGAGTCGTTGATCACTTCCACCGGCACCCCGTCGCTGCCCAGCGCTTGCCGTGCCTGGATTTCCAGCGCCGGATCGAGCGCCGGCTGGCGCATCAGCACGCGGCGGCGGTCCAGGTCGGTGAAGGTTTCCAGCGCCAGGCTGCGTTCGGGCGGCAGGCCCAGGGCATCGATGCAGGTGCTGGCGTCCACCCCCAGCGGGGTGACCAGGCAGATGGCGCGGGATGACGGCGCTTCGCTGGTTTCCAGCACCACGCCGCCCTGGGTGAGGATCGCGGCGATGCGGTGGCGCAATTCCGGGTCCTGGCTGTCGAGCCAGTACGGGCGGTTCAGCAGCACCGGTTCCGGTTGCGCTTCCACCTCGCGCAGCACCTGGCCGTCGCGGTAGCGGTAGAAGCCTTCGCCGCTCTTGCGCCCGAGCAGGCCACCGGCGACGCGCTGCGCGGCCAGCGGCGAGGGCGTGTAGCGCGGGTCCTGGTAGAACTGCTGGTAGAGCGACTCCATCACCGCGTGGGAGACGTCCAGGCCGGTCAGGTCGAACAACTCGAAGGGTCCCATGCGGAAGCCCGGACCGTCGCGCAGGATGCGGTCGATCTGCGCCGGCGTGGCGATGCCTTCGCCGAGGATGCGCAGCGCCTCGGTGCCGAAGGCGCGGCCGGCATGGTTGACGATGAAACCGGGGCTGTCCGGCGACACCGCCGGGAAGTGGCCGGCCTGCTCCGCCAGCCGGCCCAGGCGGCGTACCACCGATTCGTCGGTACGCTGGCCGCGCACCACCTCGACGATACGCATCAGCGGCACCGGGTTGAAGAAATGGAAGCCGGCGACCCGCTGTGGGTGCTGGCAGCGCGCGGCGATGCGGGTCACCGAGAGCGACGAGGTATTGCTCGCCAGCACGGCGTCCGGCGCCACGCGCTTTTCCAGCTCGGCCAGCAGCGCCTGCTTGGCGCCCAGGTCCTCGATGATGGCTTCGATCAGCAGGTCGCAGTCGGCCAGCTCGTCGAGGCTGTGGGTCGGCAGCAGGCGCTGCATCGTCCCGGCCAGCGCCTCGGGGCTGAGCTTGCCCTTGGCCACCGAGCGCTCCAGCAGCTCGCGGTTGAAGGCCAGCGCCTGCTCCACGGTCTGCGGGTTGCTGTCGTACAGGCGCACCGGCAGGCCGGCCGTGGCGAACAACTGGGCGATGCCACGGCCCATTGCCCCGGCGCCGACCACGCCGATGCGGGTGAAGGACTCGGTCATGCTGCGGATCTCATCGTGCGAACCTGCTTCAACCATAGACGCTGTGTTCACGGGGCGGTCCTTCTGGCCAGTTCGAGATCGCGCAGTTGGCGCCGCAACAGCTTGCCGACGCTGGTCTTGGGCAACTCGTCGAGCACCTCGACGAAGCTCGGCACCTTGTAGCCGGTGAGGTGTTCGCGGCAGTGGGCGATGATCGCCGCCGGTTCCAGCGCGACGTCCCTGAGGCTGACGAACAGCTTCACCGCCTCGCCCTTGCGCGCGTCCGGCACGCCGATGGCCACGCACTCGCGCACACCGGGGTGGCGCATCACCGCGTCCTCCACTTCGTTGGGGAACACGTTGAAGCCCGAGACCAGGATCATGTCCTTCTTGCGGTCGACGATCCTCAGCATGCCGTCGGCGTCCAGCTCGGCGATGTCGCCGGTCTTCAGCCAGCCGTCTTCGGTCAGTACCTGGGCGCTCTCCTCCGGGCGCCGCCAGTAGCCCTGCATCACCTGCGGGCCGCGCAACCACAGCTCGCCCGGCTGGTCGGGGCCGGTGTCGTTGCCCTCCTCGTCCACGGTGCGCAGTTCGGTATCCACCAGCGCCTGGCCGACGTAGCCCTCGCGGTACGGACTCTGCAGCGTGCCGGTGGAGACCACCGGCGAGGCCTCGGTGAGACCGAAGCCTTCGCGCACCGGCGCGCCGGTCAGTTCCTCCCAGCGCCGGCCCACTTCGCGGTTCAGCGGTGCGCCGCCGGAGGTCACCCACTTCAGGTGGCTGAAGTCGATGGCGGGGAAATCCGGGTGGTTCATCAGGCCGACGAACAGGGTGTTGATCCCGCTCATCAGGGTGAAGGGATAGCGGCGCATCGCGCCGATGATCTCGTCGAGGTTGCGGCCGTCGCGGATGAATACGGTGTGCAGGCCCATGCCCACCGAGGACAGGCAGTTCGTGGCGAAGGCCATGATGTGGTAGAGCGGCAGCGGCGCGATACGCACGTCGGTGGCCGGCTCCAGCAGGCCGGGGCGCAGGAACAGTTCCAGGGTCTGGATGACGTTGGCGAGCAGGCAGCGGTGGCTGAGCATCGCGCCCTTGGAGACGCCCGTGGTGCCGCCGGTGTACTGCAGCAGCGCGAGGCGATCCAGGCCCGGTTCGGCGCATACCGGCGGCGCTTCGGCGCCCAGGCGCAGGGCCTGCTGAAAGCGCGTGCAGTCGGCCTCGTCGCTGTCGAACTGCGGACGTTCGATGTCGTCCACCGAGGTCAGCAGGATCTGCCGCACCGCGCTGTGCGCCTGCACCCCGCGCAGCAGCGGCAGCAGGCGGTCGAGCAGGAGCACGGCGCTGGCGCCGGAGTCGGCCAGCTGGTGGTGCAGTTCGCTGGCGGTGTACTGCGGGTTGGTGTTCACCAGCACCACGCCGGCCTTCAGCGCGCCGAAGGTGGCGATGGGGTATTGCAGCGAGTTGGGCAGCATCAGCGCCAGGCGGTCGCCGGGTTGCAGGCCGGCGCGGTGGCGCAGGTAGCGGGCGAAGGCATCGGCCTGGCGCTCCAGCTCGGCGAAGCTCAGGTGGCTGTCGCCGCAGGAGAACGCGAGGCGCTCGGGGAATTCGCGACAGGCGTCGCGCAGCAGGTCGTGGAGGTTCTGGTAGTCGTGACGGGTGATCTCGCGGGCCACGTGACCGGTCGGTTGAGCGGGCATCGACTTCTCCGTACTTTTTCTCTGAGCCTTGAATTATTGTTCTGCACAGCGAAACAGCGTGTCGAAATCGATGGTATGCGATAGGCTATTTTCCTGCAACGGGCACGCTCGGACCGCTGCGGGGCGGCGGGCCGATCTGCTATCGTTCGCCCGCGCCGCCCGCGGCGCCTGTCCACCAGATTCCCTGCCGAGGCCTCATGAGCGACGACGTCGAAGACAGCAGCACCCCCAAGGACCGCAAGTTCGTCGAGGCTCTCGCCCGCGGGCTGGACGTGCTGCGGGCCTTCACCCACGGCTCGGTGGTGCTCGGCAACCAGGACATCGCGCGGATCACCGGGCTGCCCAAGCCGACCGTGTCGCGCATGACCTACACCCTGACCCGGCTCGGTTACCTCTGCTACTCGCAGCAGCACGAGAAGTACCAGCTGGATTCCGGCGTGCTGGCGCTGGGCTACGCCTACGTTTCCAACCTGCGCGTGCGCCAACTGGCCAAGCCGTACATGGATGCCTTCGCCCGCCGCACCAACACCACGGTCGGCCTGACCTGCCGCGACTGGCTGTCGATGATCTACGTGGAGAACTGCCTTCCGCCCGACGCCACGTCCCTGCGCATGGGCGCCGGCGTGCGCCTGCCGCTGGCGACTACCGCCGCCGGCCGCGCCTACCTTGCCGCGACCCCGGAGCAGGAGCGCGAGCACCTGCTGTCGGCGCTGGAGGCGCGCCATGAGGGCGACTGGCAGGAGATGCGCGAATCGCTGGAGGCGTCCTTCGAGGAGTACCGCCAGCATGGGTTCTGCCTGTCCCTCGGCGACTGGGACCGCAACGTGCGCGCCGCCGGCGTGCCGCTGCGCCTGGCCGACGGCGGGCTGATGGCGCTGACCTGCGGGGCGCCGTCGTTCCAGCTCAGTGAAGAGACCCTGCGCGGGTCGCTGGCCCACGAGCTGGAAATCCTGGCGCGGGATATCGAGAGCCTCGGGGCCTGATCGTCCTCGAGCTTTTGTAGGAGCGGACTCCGTCCGCGATGTGTCAGCCTCAAGCCTTGTTTCCCGCGTCGCTTCGGCGTGCGCGCGGGCTTCTTGTTTCGCCCCCTCGGGCGACCTTCTTTGGCAAACGCCCCAAAGAAGGCAAAGGTCTTGCCCCAATCATCCGGTTTTTCGCTTAGGCGAAAAATTCCCTCGTTGAACCGAAGTTTCAGGGGCACGCGTCGAAGGGCCATCCCTGGCCCATCGCCGCTCTCGCGACATCCATGTCGCTCAACCCCTGAAACTCCGCTTCAACGAGGCCTCCTGAACGGGGCATTCGGCGCGTGCGGATATTTCTCTGGAAGCCTTTTGGGAGTCAGAGCCAAAGCCGGGGTTGGAGCGATAGGGCTGTTCGTAGGAGCGAGCTTGCTCGCGAACCGCCCAGCGCCGGAGTCACCGGAACATCCGTTCGCGAGCAAGCTCGATCCTGCAAAGAGACGGCGGTGCGCCTCAGACGACTTCCATCAACCCCGCATAAACCTTCAGGTGATGATCGTCGTCACCCAGCTGATGGCTGAGCATCACCAGCCGCTTGGCGTGGTGCGCCAGCACGTATTCCCAGGTCATGCCGATGCCGCCATGCAGCTGGATCGCCTGCTCGGCGACGTAGCGCGCGGCGCGGGTGACGATGAACTTGGCCGCCGCCAGGGTGCGGCTGCGCTCGGCGCTGTCGGGCCGGTCGGCGACGCAGGCGGCGAGGATCGCCATGCTGGTGGCCTGTTCCAGCTCGCTGCGCATGTCCACCATGCGGTGCTGCAGCACCTGGAACTTGCCGATCGGGATGCCGAACTGCTTGCGCGTCTTCAGGTAGTCGAGGGTCAGCGCGCAGGCTTCCTGCAGGCTGCCGAGGGCTTCGGCGCACTGCGCGGCGATGGCACGGCCCTGCTGGTAACGCAGCGCCGGTAGCGCCTCGCCCGGAGTACCGATGGCCTCACCGATGGCTCCGTCGAGGAACAGCTCGCAGGCGCGCTGGCCGTCCACCGTCGGGTAGTCGCGGCGGCTCACGCCGGCCTGCTGCGGATCGATGAGGAACAGGCCGATCCCCGCCTCGTCCCGCGCGTGGCCGGACACCCGCGCCGAGACCAGGATCGCCGTGGCGCTCTGCCCGCCGATCACCACTGCCTTGCGTCCGCTCAGCTTCCAGCCATCAGCGCCCTGCTCAGCGCGGGTCTGCACGTCGTGCAACTGGTAATGGCTCTGCGGTTCTTCCAGTGCGACCGCCAGTTGCGCTTCGCCGCTGGCGATGCGCGGCAGCCAGTGCTCCTTCTGCGTCTCGCTGCCCAGCTGGGCGATCAGTCCGCCGCCGTGCACCACCGATTGCAGGTAGGGTTCCAGGCACAGGCCGCGACCCAGCTCGGTGAGCACCAGCAGGCTTTCCACGCCGCCGCCGAAGCCGCCGTAGGCTTCGGGCAGCGACACCGCCGTCAGCCCCAGCTCGCCCAGCTGGCGCCAGAAGTCGGCGCTGTAGCCAAGCTCGCTCCTGCCGAAGCCCTCGCGCTGGTCGAACGGGTATGCGTCGCGAACCAGGCGGGCCGCGGTGTCCTGCAGCATCTGCTGCTCTTCGCTCAGTTTGAAGTCCATGATCGGGGCCTCACAGCTCGAGAATCATCTTGGAGACGATGTTCTTCTGGATTTCGTTGGAGCCGCCGAAGATCGACAGCTTGCGCAGGTTGAAGTACTGGCTGGCCGGCGCCGCCGCGTAGTCCGCGTGCAGTGCGTCGCTGCCGAGCTCGAACTCTTCGGCGATGAAGGGCAGCGCGTAGGGGCCGAGCACCTTGCGCAGCAGGTGGCTGATGGCCTGGCGGATCTCCGTGCCCTTCACCTTCAGGATCGAGCTTTCCGCGCCCGGCACCCCGCCTTCGCGGGCGGCGGCGAGGATGCGCAGGGTGCTCATCTCGATGGCCATCAGCTGCATCTCCACCTCCGCTACCTGGGCGCGGAACAGCGGGTCCTCGAGCATCGGCTTGCCGTCGCACAGCTCACGGCTGGCGACCTGCTTCAGGTGCGCGAGCACCGCCTTGGATGCGCCGATACCAGCGAGGCCAGTGCGCTCGTAGGTCAGCAGGTACTTGGCGCAGGTCCAGCCTTCGTTCTCGCGGCCCACCAGGTTCGCCACCGGCACGCGCACGTTGTCGAAGAAGACTTCGTTGACCTCGTGCTCGCCATCCAGGGTGATGATCGGGCGCACGGTGATGCCGGGGGATTTCATGTCGATCAGCAGGAAGCTGATACCGCGCTGCTGCTGCGCCTCGGGGTCGGTGCGCACCAGGCAGAAGATCCAGTCGGCGTGCTGGCCGAGGGTGGTCCAGGTCTTCTGGCCGTTCACCACATAATGGTCGCCGTCGCGCACGGCGCGGGTCTTCAGCGAAGCGAGGTCGGAGCCGGCGCCCGGCTCGGAGTAGCCCTGGCACCACCAGTCGGTGCCGTCGAGGATGCGCGGCAGGTAGTGCGCCTGCTGCTCGGGCGTGCCGAACCTGATGATCACCGGGGCGACCATGTTGACGCCGAAGGGGATGGTGCGCGGCGCGCCGAAAGCGGCGCATTCCTCTTCGAAGATGTGCTTCTGCACGGCGTTCCAGCCGGTGCCGCCGAACGCCTCCGGCCAGTGCGTGGCGTACCAGCCCTGCTCGGCGAGCACGTGCTGCCAGCGCTGGTGGTCGCCCTTGTTCAGGTGTTTGCCCAGGCGCACCTTGCTGGCGATGTCCTTGGGCAGTTTCGTGTCGAGGAAGTGGCGGACTTCATCGCGGAACGCGAGTTCGTCGGGGGTGAAATGGATGTCCATGCTGGGTCCTCAGAGGTCGGCGAAGCGGCGGCCTTCGGCCACCAGGCGTTCGAGCAGCGGTGCGGGTTGCCACCAGGCGCCGAGGCGCTGGTGGAACGCGCGGATTCGTTCGAGCACTTGCGCAAGGCCGACGCTGTCGGCGTGGAACAGCGGGCCGCCGCGCCAGGCGGGGAAGCCGTAGCCATTGAGGAAGATCACATCGACGTCGCTGGCGCGCTGGGCGATGCCTTCGTCGAGGATATTGGCGGCCTCGTTGATCAGCGCGTAAATGCAGCGTTCGACGATCTCTTCGTCGCTCACTGGCGCGCGGGTGATGCCGCGCTCGGCGGCGGCCTGTTCGAGCATGGCCGGCAGTGCCGGGTTGTCCTGCGCGGCTCGGCCGCCCTCGCCGTACTGGTAGAAGCCGGTGCCGGTCTTCTGCCCGAGCATGCCGGCGGCGATCAGCTGGTCGAGCACCGTCGGCAGCGTCTGGCCGGGCTTGAGGTTCGGCCGCTGGCGCGAACGGATCGCATGGCTGATGTCGAGGCCGGACAGGTCGCGCACCGCCAGCGGTCCCATGGCCATGCCGAAGGTGCGCAGCGCGCGGTCCACCTGCGCGGGGGTGGCGCCCTCCTCCAGGAGGAATTCGGCCTGGCGGCCGTACTGGAAGATCATGCGGTTGCCGACGAAGCCGTCGCACACGCCGACCACCACCGGGACCTTCTTCAAGCGCTTGCCCAGTTGCATGCCGGTGGCCAGCACGGCGGCCGAGGTGGCCTTGCCGCGCACCACTTCGAGCAGGCGCATGACGTTGGCCGGGCTGAAGAAATGCAGGCCGACCACGTCCTGCGGACGCTTCGTGAAGGCGGCGATCTCGTCGAGGTCCAGCGAGGAGGTGTTGCTGGCGAGGATCGCGCCGGGCTTGCAGTGGGCGTCCAGTCGTTCGAAGACCTGGCGCTTGACCTCCAGGCTTTCGAACACGGCTTCGACCACCACGTCGGCGTCGCCCAGCGCGGCGTAGTCGAGCACGCCGCTGATCAGGCCCAGGCGCCGCTCCATCTCTTCAGCGCCCAGGCTGCCGCGTGCCACGCTGGCGGCGTACAGGCTGCGGGCGCGGTCGAGGCCGCGTTGCAGGGCGTCTTCGTTCACTTCCAGCAGTTGCACCGGGATGCCGGCGTTGGCGAAGCACAGCAGGATGCCGACGCCCATGGTGCCGCCACCGATGACGGCGGCGCGGTGGATGTCCCTGGGCTGTACATCCGTTGCCAACCCGTCGATCCGGGCAGCTTCGCGCTCGGCGAAGAAGGCGTGGATCAGCGCGGCGCGCTGCGGCGATTCCATGCACTGCATGAACAGCTCGCGCTCGCGGGCCAGGCCTTCGCGCAGCGGCAATTGCGTCGTGGCTTCCACCGCGTCGATGCAGCGCTGCGGGGAGAACTGGCCGGGCAGGCGCTTCTGCACTTCGCCGCGCTTGTGGGCGATCAACTCGGCGAGGCCGCTTTCCTGCACGCGTTCGTTGCGCTCGCCGGTGCGCCGCGGGCCCTTGCCGTCCGCCAGCAGGCGCTGGGCGAAGGCGAGGCCGGCGTCGATCAGGTCGCCGTCGAACAGCTCGTCGACGACGTTGCATTCCAGGGCCTGCGGCGCGCGAATCGGCGCGCCGGAGACGATCATGTCCAGGGCCTTCTCCACACCCACCAGGCGCGGCAGGCGCTGGGTGCCACCGGCGCCGGGCAGCAGGCCGAGCTTCACTTCCGGCAGGCCGACCTGGGCGTCGCGGCGGGCGATGCGGTAGTGGCAGGCCAGGGCGACTTCCAGGCCGCCGCCCAGGGCGGTGCCGTGGATCACGGCGACGCTGGGCTTGCGGGCGCCTTCGAGGATGTCGACCACCTCGGGCAGGGACGGCGCCTGCGGCGGCTTGCCGAACTCGCGGATATCCGCGCCGGCCATGAAGGTGCGTCCGGCGCACACTAGCACTACCGCACGCACCTGCGGATCGGCCTCGGCCTGCTGGAAGGCGGCGAGCAGCCCGGCGCGGACGGAGTGTCCGAGGGCGTTCACCGGTGGGTTGTCGACCGTCACCAGGGCAATCTCGCCCCGGCGTTCGAGCTGTACCGCTTCTGACATGTCGTGCTCCGTTTTGAATTGTTTTAACGGAATTATGTTTCGCTGTGCAGAATACGACGGACGTTTTTTCTTGTCGAGTAGGGCTGGCTCTGTACTTTTTGTAGGACCGAGGGGGGACGCCCAGTCCTTGCTCGCGAAGCGTTCCTGATACCCGGAGGTAGGCCTTTCGCGAGCAAGTGTCCCGTCCTGAATAAGGTTTACACCTTCGCCCTTATTTTCAG